>JAFGMM010000006.1 GCA_016927535.1 Anaerolineae bacterium | reverse complement strand
GCTGCTTTTTGTGGTATATGGGCTAGCACGAGTCTGACTCCCCTCGCCCCTTGAGGGAGAGGGGTCGGGGGAGAGGGGGGAAAAAGCACTTAAGTTGATGCATATGGGGGGTGAGGTAAAAATACCTGACAGGTTTTGCTTGCCTCCCAATTCACGCACCGGTTGTCAAAGCATATTGGCTCTGATACACTACGCTGCACAGTTCGTGAGGAAGCCGACAACCCATGCCAGCCCAAGCGCTCTATCTCAAATGGCGACCGCGAACCCTCGACGAAGTGGTCGGCCAGGAACATGTGACTACCACCCTGCGTAACGCCCTGGTGCAGGATAAGGTGCGCCACGCCTATTTATTCAGCGGGCCGCGCGGCACCGGCAAGACCAGCATCGCGCGTCTGCTGGCAAAGGCCGTCAACTGCCTGGAACCCGACCCGGCCCGGCGCCCGTGCAACGTCTGCGCGCACTGCGCCGCCGTGAACGAGGGCCGCTTTCTCGATCTGATCGAAATCGACGCCGCCAGCCATACCAGCGTGGACGATGTGCGCGACCTGCGCGATAAGATCGCCTTCAGCCCCAGCCAGGGCCGGTACAAAGTCTACATCATCGACGAAGTACACCGCTTCTCCGGCGCGGCGTTCGATGCGCTGCTGAAGACGCTCGAAGAGCCGCCCGACCACGCGCTGTTTATCCTCGCCACGACCGAAATCGACAAAGTGCCCGCGACGATCAAATCGCGCTGCCAGCGCTTCGATTTCCGGCGCATCGCCACCGCGCGCATCGTCGAGCGGCTGGACGAGATGGTGCGCAGCGAGGGCTTGCAGGCCGACCCGCGCGCGCTCGAACTGGTGGCGCGGCAGGCCACCGGCAGCCTCCGCGACGCCATCAGCCTGCTCGACCAACTCGTCGCCGACCCCGGCGAGTACATCTCGCGCGCCACCGCCGAGGCCGTGCTGGGCATCTCCGGCAACCAGGCCATCGGCAGCGTGGTGCAGGCGGTCATCGACGGCGACACACGCGCCGGCCTGGAGGCGATCAACCAGGCCATCGACGCCGGCGCCGAGCCGGGCCAGATGGGACGCGAGATCGTGGAATGGCTGCGTAATGTGTTGATGCTCAAAACCGGCGGCCCCGGCCTGATCGATGTTTCGGATACCGTGCTCGATACCGTCACGGCGCAAGCCCAGGCCGCCGGCCCGGATTTGCTGCTGCGCGCCATCAAAGCGTTCAACGAGGCGGTCTACAGCACGCGCGGCGGCTGGCAGCCGCAGCTCCCGCTTGAGCTTGCCCTGATCGAATCGACGCGCCCGCCGGCCGCGCCGCAGCCGGTCGTCGTGGCCGCCGCGCCGCCCGCCCAGCCGCATACCCAGCCCCAAGCGCCGCCGCCATTCCAACCGCCGCCGGCTTCGTCTCCCGCATCTGTCGAACCGCCGGCGCAGACAACGCCCGCCGCGCCTGAGCCAAAAGCGGCGCCGGAAGATCGCCTGGGCCAGATTCAGCAGCAGTGGGAAAACGTCCTGGCGCGCGTTAACGACCTCGACCCGACACGGCTTGCCTCCCCCTTGATGCACAACACGCGGCCGGCGCGGCTGGACAAGAATCAACTGGTCTTGTCGGCATCCAGCAAAATGGTTAAGGACAAGGCAGAAAAGCATCTGTCCATTCTTGAGACCGTGCTCAAAGAATTGTTCGCCGCCGAGATCGCCGTAAAGGTCGTCACGGGCGACCTGCCGCCCGCCAATCCTGCCCCGCAGCAGACGGCGCACACTTCACTTCTGGCGGAGGTGGAAGAACTTGGCGGCGTGGTTCAAAAACAAGAACCGATCTCACCGGACGAATAAGCGACCAGGAGGTATCCCTATGGCAAAGCGCAGAGCACGCAAACCCGGCGGCATCTTCGACCCCAGCGCCGGCGCAGCCGGCATGCTCCAGCAGGTGCAGCAGATCCAGGCCGATATGGCCGCCGCACAGGAGGCGATGGGCGACGAGGAATTTGAGGTAACCGTCGGCGGCGGCGCGGTGACGATTGTCATTACCGGGCACCAGGAGGTGCGCGAGGTGCGCATCAACCCGGACATCATCGACACCGAAGAGGAAGAATGGCTGGAAGACCTGCAAGACCTCATCGTCGCCGCCGTCAACCAGGCCATCAAGCACAGCCAGGATAAGGTCGCCGAGCGCATGCAAGCAATCGCCGGGCCGCTCGCCGGCATGATGGGCGATATGGGCATGGGCGGGCTGCTGGGTCTATGAGGTCCTCTACCCTTACGTTGTTGGCAAAATCGTAGGGGCGGCTGCGCAGCGCGGTAGGGGCGGGTTTAAAACCCGCCCCTACAGACCCGCCCACCAACAACGCCATCTCTGAGGCGATCTGTTCTCGAAGGAGCATCAGCTTTGAGCAAAGCCATCCCTGAAGCCGTCACCCGGCTGATCGAACAATTCTCGCGGCTGCCCGGCATCGGCCCCAAGAGCGCATCGCGTCTGACCTACTTCCTGCTCCGCGCGCCCGACGAACAAGCCCGGTCGCTGGCGGAGGCCATCGCCGCGCTGAAGGCCGAGACGCGCTACTGCTCGATTTGCTATAACATCACCACCGACGACCCGTGCGCCATCTGCGCCGACCCGGAGCGCGACCGGCGGACCATCGCAGTCGTAGAGGAGCCGCTTAATGTGCTCGCCGTCGAGCGGACGCAGAGCTATAAGGGCCTGTACCACGTGCTGCACGGCGCGATCAGCCCGGTCGAGGGCATCGGGCCGGACGACCTGCGCATCAATGAACTGGTCGCGCGCCTGGAGGCCGGCGACAATCAGGCCGGCGAGGTCATCATTGCCACCAACCCCGGCCTGGAAGGCGACGCCACCGCCATGTACATCCAGAAACGCCTGGCGGCGCTCAACGTCCGGGTGACACGGCTGGCGCGCGGCCTGCCCACCGGCGGCGACCTGGACTATGTTGATTCGATGACGCTCACCCGCGCGCTGGAAGGCCGGGTGGATATGTAAACATAGACGATAGGCAAAGCGTCTAAAAGTACTTCGTACACAAACCGCTTGACAAATAGTACTAAAGTCGGGTAGCATTTTTCACTCAGAAACCACGCAACACGAGGGGACAATCTACCAAAGGGGGGTGATGTTGGGCGATTGTTATGGTGCGTCGTGTTTCTGCTTTCCGGGGTTAGCCCACCCATAAGCCAACATGAGCAGAGACCATCGACACTACATCTCATTTGTTGATTTCGTTAAGGGAGGAGAATTTACCATGCGCAAAGCGCTACATCTACTGATTCTGGCCGCCATGTGCCTCATGCTGGTAGGCACGGCAGCCGCCCAGGAAGAAGAAGACTGGGGCACAGTGACGGTCGCCGCCGGCGACCCGGTTCGCATCGGCTTCGCGGCGGCGCTCAGCGGCGCGGGCGTTGACGTGCTGGGCATCGACGAACTGCGCGGCGCCGAACTGGCCGTCGCCGACCTGAACGCCGAGGATGGCATCTTGGGCTTCACGGTCGAACTGGTGCCGGAAGACTCCATGTGCAGCGCCGACGGCGGCGCTACGGTGGCGAACAAGTTCGTCTCCGACGAGAGCCTCGTCGCCATCGTCGGGCATATGTGCTCCAGCGCGTGCAATGCCGCCAAAGACATCTACGCGCCCGCCGGCTACACGATGGTCTCGCCATCCTGCACCGCCGTTGCCCTGACCGACCCGAATGCCCCCAGCCCGGTCTTCAACCGCACCGCCTGGAACGACCGCGTGCAAGCGCCGGCGGCTGCCGAGTTCCTGTACAGCGTGCTGGGCATCACGAGCGTCGCCACTATCCACGACGGCAGCCCCTACGGTGAAGGCCTGGTCAAGGCGATGGAAGACGCTTTCTTCGCCCTGGGCGGCGACGTCATCGTCGATCCTGAGACCGGCGAAGGCTGGGCCATCAACGTAGGCGACACCGACATGCGCGCCACCCTGCAAGCCATCGCCGACGCCGGCCCACCCGGAGCGATCTACTTCGGCGGCTTCCCCGCCGAGGGCGCGTTCCTGGCGCAGCAGCGCGCCGACGCCGGCATGGCGGAGGTGGTCTTCATGGGCGCCGACGGCATTAACGCCACCGCTTACGTCGATGCCGCCGGCGAGGCCGGCTGCGGCTCCTATGCCTCGGCGGCCAACCCGGCCTCGGTTGAGGGCGGCGGCTATGAAGCCTTCGTCGAACGCTACGTCGAAGAATACGGCGAAGAACCCACCGCGCCCTTCCATGCCCACGCTTACGATGCTCTGATGCTCATTGCCGCCGCCGTCGAGGAAGTGGGCGAAGTGGACGCCGACGGCAACCTGACCGTTGACCGCCTGGCGCTGCGCGACGCCATCCGCGCGACCGAGGACTTCGAGGGCCTGACCGGCGCGCTCACCTGCGACGAATACGGCGACTGCGGCAGCGGCGCCGACATCACGGTCGTCGAGATGATGTGCCCCGAAGACGGCGAGCCGGGCTTCGAGATCGTCTGGCCGGAAGCCACCGAAGGGGAATAACTTCTTGAACTAAGACCCGGAGCGGTAGGGATTCTGCCCCTTTGGGTCGAAAGGAGTAGGGGCACGCCGGGCGCAGCCTGTGCCGTGCCCCTACCGGCAGGCGAAGACCAGGAGCGCAGCCGGAGCAATCGTCGCAGCGAGGCGCTTTTCCCTGTCACGACTCACACCTGACTCATCGCTTTCGCTTTAGCATGTAGACGGCGAAGGGATGCCACATCGCAGACACACCTCGCCGGTGCGCCTTACGATAGGAAACGCCTATGAATGATGCACAGCCACAGCCAGGCAGCCGGCTGCCTGCCTTTATAAACGTGCGCGCGCTGGAGCGCCGCTGGCGGCGTCTTTCCGTCACCGACCTGGTGGTCTGGGGGATCGGCGTCGTACTTCTCCTGTTTGTCTTCTGGCGCATTGTCTTGACCTTCGGCCAGGGCGCCTATACTCTCGAATCATTCATCAAAAATGTCATCTTTGGGCTGGCGCAGGGCAGCATCTACGCACTCATCGCACTGGGCTATACCCTGGTCTACGGCATTTTATTTATGATTAACTTCGCACACGGCGAAGTGTTCATGAGCGGCACCTACATCGGGTTCTTTGTCATCGCCGCGATGGAGGAATCCGGCTTCCTGGCCGAGCAAACCCTGCTCGCGCTGCTCATCGTCTTCGCGGTCGGCATGCTCAGTTCGATGGCCGTCGCGGTCACCCTGGAGCGCATCGCCTACCGCCCGCTGCGCAAAGCCCCGCGCCTGGTCCCGCTGATTACCGCCATCGGCGCCTCCATCTTCTTACAGCAGGCCTTCCGCGGCCTCTTCGGGAGCAGCACCAAAGTCTACCCGCACGTCCACCTTTACGCCCTGCCGCAGCTTTTCCCGCAGCTCGAAGACGGTAAGGGCATGGACCTCATCAGCGGCAAGTACGACGTGCAGTTTGCGCTGCTGGGCAACGACGTTAACCTGGTCGTCCAGCCGTTCATCTTCGTGATCTTCATCGTCGCCCTGCTGATGATGGCCGGCCTGTACTGGTACGTCCAGCGCACCAAAGCCGGTAAGGCCATGCGCGCAGTCGCCGAAGACAAAGACACCGCCGCGCTCATGGGCATCAATGTAGACCGCGTGATCGTCAACACCTTCGCGGTCGGCGCGGCGCTGGCCGGCGCGGCGGGCGTGCTCTTCGCCCTCTACACTTACCAGGTCACGCACACGATGGGCTTCATTCCCGGCCTGAAAGCCTTCACCGCTGCGGTGCTGGGCGGCATCGGCAACATCCCCGGCGCGATGTTCGGCGGGTTTGCGCTCGGCTTCACCGAGTCGGTCGCGCCCGGCCTGCTGAGCATCCCGCACCAGCTTAAGGACGTGGTGGCCTTCTCCATGCTGGTGCTGATTTTGATCTTCCGCCCCACCGGTATCTTCGGCGAAGTGCTCTCCGAGAAGAAGGCGTAGCGCCATGCAAAAGATTTCACGCGATTCGCTCAACCTGGGCCTTATCTTCACGGCTGCCGTGCTCTTTGTCACCCTGATCGGGATGCCGGCCGTGTTCGACGAAACTGCGATGATCTTCCTGACCGCCGAAAGCGCGCTCACCCTGAACCAGGTCATGCTCATCGGGATCGCGCTCGGCGCCGGGTACGCCGCCGCCCGCAAGCAAACCGGCGCCGACCCCGCCGCCCTCGCGCTGAACGGCGCGGTCGCCGGCGGCGTTACCGGGCTTGCGCTGGCCGTGTTTACGGCGCTCGCGGCGCAGGTCGATCTGCGCGGCGTATTCGTCAACGTCTCGCCCGAACTGCTCAACGTGCTATCGTTCGGCGAACCCGGCGTCGCCGGGCTGCTCATCCTGCTGGTCGGCGGCGTGGCGCTCGGCGCGCTCGGCGCGCTGCTTACACGGCTCCCGGCGCGCGTGCAGTCGGTGGGGGTCGTGACCCTTTTCATCACGCTGCTGGTCGGGCTGCTCCAAAGCAACATCAACAGCCTGATTAACCCCGCCGACGCCCTGATCGTGACCCTATGGGTCGGCGCGGGCTACCTGGCCGCCGGGCGCTACGGCAATAGTTCGATAGGCCGGTATATCGGCGCGCTCGCCGACGACCGCGCCGGCGGGATGCGCGCGCCGGCGCTGCGCGGCCTGCTCGCCGGGCTGCTGGCCGGGCTGATCGTGGCGCTCGTGCTGCTCGCCGGCGGCAGCGCCGGGCTTGAAGCCTCCCTGCTGGTCAAGGGGCTGTGGGTCGATCAAAGCACGCTCGCCGGCCTGATCCTGATCCTGGTCACCGGCGGCATCGGTGGGCTGGCCGGCATGCTGCTGAGCGTCTCGCCGGCAACCGTGCACAATATGGGCCTCGCGTTCATCACGCTGCTGCTCGTGCTGGGCGTGGTCTACGCCGAAAGAAAGCTATCCATCGTTGGCGCGCTCATCGTCGGCGCGCTGATCGTCGCGCTGCAACTGCTGGGCCGGACCACCAGCCGCGCCGCCGACGCCCGCCACGCCGCGCTTGCCGCGCCGCAGCGCCGGCGCGTGGGCATACTCAACGTGATCGTGGGCGTGCTCATCCTGTTGATCGTGCCGCAAATCTCCAACCTCTACATCACCAGCGTGCTCGACCAGGTGGGCCTTTACATCTTGATGGGCCTGGGGCTTAACATCGTGGTCGGCTACGCCGGCCTGCTGGACCTGGGCTACGTGGCCTTCTTCGCCATCGGCGCTTACGCGACCGGCGTGATGACCACGCCGAACCTGGTCACCTGCCCGCCGCCGGGCGATAACGTCATCGTCATGACCCAGGCCAACGCCGACGCCGGCTACCTGGAAGACAGCTACCGCGCGCTGAGCCGCGAGTCGGTGGGCGTGGTGGTGGATACGCCGGCGGTCTACGCCGCGAACGTCATCCGGCGCACGACCATCGTCCCGTTCGACAGCCTGGATGCGGCAATGGCGGCGCTGGACGCCGGCGACATCGCCGCCGTGGTGGGCCAGCAGCCCGAACTGGCGTCTTACCTCGCGGCGGGCAGCCTGGTCACCAGCGAACCCTTCCGGCCCAACCGCACCACCTGGGAGCCGCCGCGCTTCACCGAAACGCAGCGGGCGGCCTGGTGCGGCCCCATCTTGCCTTTCTGGGCGGCGTGGCCCCTATCCGGTCTGATCGCCGGCATCGCCGGCGTGCTGCTGGGCATCCCGGTCCTGCGCATGCGCGGCGACTACCTGGCGATTGTTACGCTCGGCTTTGGCGAGATCATCCGCATCGTCACGCTCTCCGACACCTTCGCCGACTACCTGGGCGGCGCGCAGGGCGTCACCGAGATCCCCTCGCCCGTGATCGACCTGACCGCGCTGAGCGGCATCAGCGACGCCTTCAAACAGCCCATCGCGCTTTCCAGCGCCAGCCAGGTGTATTATTTGATTTTGTTCAGCGTCCTGCTGATCATGTTCGTCGCCAACCGGCTGAGCCATTCCCGGCTGGGGCGCTCCTGGATGGCGATGCGCGAAGACGAAGACGTAGCCCAGGCGATGGGTATCAACTTGGTCAATGCCAAGCTGCTGGCTTTCTCCATCGGCGCGACCTTCTCCGGCATCGGCGGTGCGGTCTTCGGCTCGTGGCTGCACTCGATTTTCCCTAACAGCTTTACCCTGCTGGTGTCGATCAACGTGCTCAGCCTCATCATCATCGGCGGGATGGGCAGCATCCCCGGCGTGGTGATCGGCGCGTTTGCGCTCATCGGCCTGCCGGAGGTGCTGCGCGAGTTCAGCGACTACCGGATGCTGGCATTCGGCGCGCTGTTGGTGGTGATGATGCTCCTGCGGCCTGAAGGGCTGCTGCCGGCCCGCCCCCGCAAGCTGGAGAATCATCAAGACCAAGAAAACGGGACGGGCGAAGCAATATCGCCGCCCCAGACGGTGCAGGCCGCGCCGCCGGTCGCCGAAGCGGCAGTGGAAGGGGGCAATTAACCGGTGAACAGGGACAACAACCACGCCACCGTCTTAGAAGCGACCGGTGTGACCAAGCGCTTCGGCGGCCTGACCGCCGTACTCGGCGTCGATCTGCACATCCCCGAAAACAGCATCGCCAGCATCATCGGGCCGAACGGCGCCGGCAAGACCACCTTCTTTAACTGCGTGTCCGGCTTCTATGTGCCCGAAGAAGGCGAGATCACTTTCAACGGCGAACCGATTGTCGGCATGCGCCCGGACCAGGTCGCGCAGCGCGGCATCGCCCGGACCTACCAGAACATCCGGCTGTTCGGCGCGATGACCGCCATCGAAAACGTGCTGGTGGGCATGCATACCCAACTGCGCAGCAGCCCGCTCGGCGCGATCTTCCACCCGCCCGCCGTAGTCCACGAGGAGACGGACGCGCTGGCGGATGCCCGCGAACTGCTGGCTTACGTGGGCTTGAAAGGCCAGGGCGATACGGCGGCGCGCAACCTGCCTTACGGCAGCCAGCGCCGGCTGGAAATCGCGCGCGCGCTGGCGAGCAAGCCCAAGCTGCTGCTGCTCGACGAGCCGACCGCCGGGATGAACCCGCAGGAGACCGCCGACATGATCGCGTTCATCCGCCGGCTGTGCGAGGAGCGCGGCCTGACCATCCTGCTCATCGAGCACGACATGAACGTCGTCATGACCATTTCCGATCAAGTATCGGTCTTGGACTACGGCGCCAAGATCGCCGAGGGCACGCCGGCGGAGGTGCAGAGCAACCCGCACGTCATCGAGGCGTACCTGGGCACCGAAAAAATTGTTTGATCCGGCGTCCGGCGCGATGACATACCACACCGGAGCCGGACCGAGGCGCGCGTTCGAGCAAGCGCTCCGCCGGACCTGGGCCGCGTACTTCGGAACCGGCGCTGCCCAAACCGGGCGGAGCGGCACGGACGTTTACCCGCGCGAATGGTTCGCGGGGTCGGGCGCGCTGGAAATCTGGCGCATCGGCGAACGCGCGTTCATCGAAACCGACCCGGCTTTGGCCGGTCAAGTCCGGCGGGTCGTGGACCAAGCGCCGTCGGCAGCGCTGACCGCCGCCGATTTTGTCGCTGCGTGGCAGGGCGGTGATGTCGGGATAAAGACGGAAGTGTGCAACCTGTACTATCTTTATCCCGCCGACTTCAAACCCTTCGACTTTGAAGCCGGCGCGCCCTTCGCCGTGCGCCGGCTCGCCGGAGCCGACCGCGCCGCGTTCGATGCGCTGCTGCGCGCCTGCGCCGAACCCGAGCGCGCAGAGGCCTTCGTCGCACTCGACCACGAAGTAGCCTTCGGCGCGTTTGACGGCGCGCAGATGGTCGCAGCCGCCAGCATGTACGATTTCTGCGGCTTTGCCGACCCCGGCGTGATTACACATCCCGGCTGCCGGCGGCGCGGGCTGGGCAAAGCAGTCGTTTCGCGGATTTGCGAATGGGTGCTCGCCAGGGGCCGCCTGATGCAGTACCGCGCTGTCGAGACTCTGCCGGGGTCGAACGGCATCGCAAAGTCGCTGGGGTTCACAAAGTACTTTGTCAATGAGGGCGTATACCTGGAGACAGAGAAGCATGGCGCTACTAGAAGCTAAAGACATCCACACCTACTACGGCAAGATTCACGCGCTGAAGGGCATCTCGATCACGGTCGAAGAAGGTGAGATTGTGACTCTGATCGGCGCCAACGGCGCGGGCAAATCGACCACGCTCAACACCATCTGCGGCATCACTCCCGCCGCCGAGGGACAGATCACGCTGGGCGGTAAGGATATCACCCGGACGCGCCCCCACGAGATCGTCGCGCTGGGCGTGGGCCAGGCGCCGGAGGGGCGCAAGATTTTCACGCGCCTGACGGTCACCGAAAACCTGGAGATGGGCGCCTACGCCCGCAGCGACGAGGACGGCATCAAGCGCGACATGGAATACGTCTTCACCCTCTTTCCACGCCTGAAGGAGCGCGAACGGCAGCTCGGCGGCACGCTCTCCGGCGGCGAGCAGCAAATGCTGGCGATCAGCCGGGCGCTGATGGCGCACCCGCGCATCCTGCTGCTCGACGAGCCGTCGATGGGGCTGGCGCCGCTGCTCGTGCAAGATATCTTCCACACGATAGAAGAATTGAACCAGGCAGGCACGACGATCCTGCTGGTGGAACAGAACGCGCGCATGGCGCTAGGCGTGGCCGACCGGGGCTACGTACTGCAAACCGGCGCGGTCGTCCTGGCCGACCGCGCCGAAGCGCTCCGGCAAAACGAGATGGTGCAGAAGGCTTACCTGGGCGGCGCGCATTAGCGGCTCCGCCCGCTCGCCAGGTTATCAGTGAAAGGGAGGATAGACATGAACATCTCACTGGGTCAGGTGATCGTCTGGTTGATTGTCGGCGCACTGGCCGGGTCGCTGGCCGGCATGATCGTCACCCGCCGGCGCAAAGGCTACGGGCCGCTGACCAACATCGTCTTAGGCTTGATCGGCGCCGTCATCGGCGGGTTCCTGTTCAAACTGCTCAACATCAACCTGGGGCTGGGCGAAATCGCCATTTCGTTTGACGATCTGGTCGCGGCCTTCGTCGGCTCGCTGATCCTCTTGGGCATCGTCGCGCTGCTTATGCGGCGCGGCTGAAAGCCAAACCAGGATCAATAGACGGTAGTGATGACTCTTTGACTGATACCTCACCCCCTGCCCCCTCTCCACCGAGTGGAGGGGGAGAGACCCGCGACGCGGCGGCTCCGGTTCCCCCTCGCCATGTTATGGCGAGGGGTCGCGCGTCAGCGCGTGGGGGTGAGGTAAACCAGGTCATCGGTCAACATATCACCACTATTAAACAGACGACCGCGCAGGAGCAGCATTGGCAAGACATCCTCTGACACGGCGAGCGTTCTTGCGCGCCGGCGCGCTGGCGGCGGCGAACCTGCTCCTGCGCCAAACCCCGCCCGAACGCCCGGTCCCGCTCGACGCGCTGGACCGCGACCGGGAGGTGCTGGGGCTGCCGACCGAAAACCTGGAAGCGCTGATGGCGGAGGGCCTGGCGCAGTACTTCCCCTCGGCGCAGGTGATGGTATGCCGGAGCCGAGAGGTCTTCTGGCACCGCGCGTATGGCGGCGCGGCGCTCGCTTCGCGCTTCGACCTGGCGTCGATTACAAAGCTGTTCACCACGACCGCGTTTCTCTCCCTGGTCGGCGAGCAGCGCGTCGCGCTGAGCACGCCGCTGGCTTTCGCCATCCCGCTTTTCGTCATGCTCAACGTGGACCGGCGGGGCCGGCGTCCGGTCGGCGAAACCCAGGACCCGTCTACCTGGCAGATGCTCCCCCCCGAACCCGAATACGCCGGCGAACTGGTCGATCCGGCGCGCGTCACCTTCCGGCACCTGCTCACCCACACCTCCGGCCTGGCGGCGTGGCGCAGCGTATTCCTCGAAACCGGGCCGATGCCCCCGCCCGAAGGCGTCGCCGGGCGCGAGGCGCGCGCGCGGCGCGAACAGCTTGCCGTACACGCGATTTGCTCCTATCCCTTCGCCGGTCCGCCCGACAGCGGCATCCGCTACAGCGACCTGGGCCTGATCTTGCTCGGCGCGGCCACCGCGCACCTGCACGGTAAGCCGCTTGATGAAACCATCCAGGCGCGCGTGCTGGAGCCGCTGGCGCTGGACGCGACGACGTTCAACCCGGCACCGGCCGGGATACCCCTGACGCAGATCGTACCGACCGAGTTCGACAACCGCTGGCGCAAGCGCCGCCTGCACGGTGAGGTGCACGACGAAAACGCGGCAGGGATCGGCGGCGTAGCCGGCCACGCCGGGCTGTTCAGCACTGCATACGACCTGGCGCGCTTCGGGCAGGCGTGGCTCGACGCGGTGCTCACCGGGCGCAGCGACCCGCTGCCGGTGCCGGGGCCGCTGGCGCAGGCGGCGGTACAGGAGCAGGCGGTGGACGGCCAGACCCGGCGCGGCTTCGGCTGGGCGCTCCGCTCGCAGGGTTACGCCCGGTCCGGGCAATACCTGGACGCCTCGACCTTCGGGCACACCGGCTACACCGGCACCTCGATATTCATCGACCCGACGCGCGAACTGATCGTCATCTGCCTGACCAACCGGGTGTATCACGGGCGCAGCACAGACTTGACCTCGTTTCTGCCGAAGCTGCACGATGCGATTGTCTTGGCGCTCGACCGCCTGTGATGCGCCGCCGCTATGGGAGCGCGAACTCATCGACCAGCGCCGACGCCATAGCCTCCAGGTCTGCCGCCGCTTCGCGCTCGCCCGGCAAGGACGCGGGTTCCGGTTCCAAGCGGTTTAACAAGCACTCTGCTTCGTCTTTCGTCTCCCGGTTGCTGACCGGGTGATTCAAGATCGCCGCCAGCACAGCACGGGCCTGGCGATTCTTTCCGGCGTGGATCAAGACAACGGCCATTCCAATCATCACGTAAGCCACCAACGGGATGACCTGAATATCCACGGCGATCTTGAACGCTTCTATAAAGTGTTCCTGGGCTTCGTGATACTCGCCCAGCGCGTAGCACGCTCTACCTAAATGATACAGGGTAAACGACGTGCTCCACGGCATCCCAAAGCGCCGGCAAACCGCAAGGCTTCTTAGACACAGGCGCTTGGCTTCTTCGTACTCCCCTTTTGCATAAGCGACCCTTCCCAGGTTGACGGGTATCGACCAAAACCGAGGGATCGGATTACCTTCCAGAAGTTCGGCCCCGACATGCCAGCTCAGCTTTTCGGCAATAGCGAGCGCTTCTTCCAAGAATTGTTGGGCCGCTGCATAGTCGCCCTGCGCACGGGTCACATCGCCCAGGTCGAGCAGAACATGCACCATATTACTCAGTTCGTTTTCTTCCCGGTACACTGCCACGGATTCGATCAGATAAGGCTTGGCCGCCTCGGCTTGCCCGCACTCTATCGCCACACAGCCCAAAGCCCGCAAGGCATACGCCATGTCAGAACGGTCGTCAATCTCACGGGCCAGGGCCAACCCTTGTTCGGCATAGCGTTTGGATTCCTCGTAAGCCCCTTCGCCCAGGCTGTGCCAGCTCAACCCGTTCAACGCCATCACGGCAGTCCGGTAGCTGCCGGCGGCGTGCGCCAACTTGAAACCCGCCTCCAGGTATTGTTTCGCAAAAGCGCTGTGCATGCCTTCGTACGCACGCCCAATACTGACCAAGAGCGCGGCGTGTTCCGGCGTTTCCTCTTCTCCACCGCTCGACAGCAAGACCATCGCGCGCTCGAAGAAAGCCAGCGCCCGCCGAAATGCGCTGACCGACAGCAACTGGTCGCCGGCGATCTGGGTATAGAGCAAGGCTTTATCAACGTCCCCGGCAGCATACCAGTGTTCGGCCAGCGGAACGGCGTAGCTGGTCAAGTCGCCGGCATAGACGGTTTCGACCGCCTCGGCGATTTTCCGGTGCAGCACCGGGCATTCGTCATCGGTCAGGTCATCCAAAAGCATCTCGCGCAGCTTGTCGTGAGTGAAACGCCAGCGCCCCTCCTGGACATCCAACGCCGCGACGTTGGCGCCCCGGATCAGCCAGGCGTTGAGATCGACGCCCGGCGCCGCCGCGCGCAGCACGGCCAAATCCAGCACGCGCCCGGCCACCGCCGCCAGCTTCAGCAGCGGGCGGTCCTCGTCCGGCAAACGCTCGAGCCGGCGCCGGATCAGGCGCCGGACGCCGCCGGCGACCACAGCATGGGGTAAGGTCATGCGACCGATGCCGCGTAGGTGCCCGGCCTCCTCCGCCAACGCCCGCACGACCTCGACCAGGAAAAAGACATTACCTTCGGTTTCGCGCTCCAGGAAGCCGAGCACCTGCGGCTGCCGCCCGCTCTCACCCAGCATTGACGCGCTGAGTTCCGCGATGTGCGCTTCGCCCAGTCTTTGCAGCGACAGGACCATGACGCCCGGCAGCCGGACGGGCAAATCAGGACACTCGTCATTGCGATAACTGCCTACGATTAAAAGCGACAAACCATCGACCAGGCGGCCCAACTGTTGCAAAGGTTCGAGATCTTTATCTGCCCACTGCAAATCTTCGAGTATTAACATGAGCGGCTGCCGCCTTGCCTGCCGGCAAAGCATGTCCACGATAATCAAGTTAAGACGCTGCCGGCCGGTCTCATCGCCGAGTCCGGCTGCGTCAGGGACGTCGCGCCCCAAGAGCGCATCGATATCGGGCACGATCTCCTTAAGAGCGCCGGCCTCAAGATCGGTCAGATCGACCGAGAGCGCCAGCCGCCGCACGACATCGCGCCAGATTTGGTAAGGCCGCCCGCCGCCTTCGACCGCCTGACCGCGCAGCGCCACCGCTCCCTCCACCAACGCATAGGCGCGCAGCTCGTCCATCAAGCGCGATTTCCCCACGCCGCTCTCGCCGCCGACCAGCCACGCCGAACCTTCACCCCGCGCTGCCCGGTCAAACGCCCCGGTCAGGGTCGCAAACTCGGCGTCGCGCCCGATGAACCGCGCCGCCTGCAAAAAGCTCTCCCGAATCGCGGCGCTCTCTTCCGGCGGCCCCTGCCCGACGGCCTCGCTCAGCGCGGCAATGGCTTCGTCGGCGTGGCCCGGCCGCCTGTCAGGGTCTTTGTCCAGCCAGCCGCTTAATAAGCCGGCAAGCCGAGGATTGGATACCGCCGAAAAATCCGGCACGCGCCGGGTAATCTCAAGGATCAAATGCCTGGGATGGATCGAATCGAAAGGATAGAACCCGGCGAACAACTCGTAGGCGATCATCCCGACCGCGTACAGGTCAGAGGCCACGCTCGCCGGCGCGCCGCGCAGCAGCTCCGGCGCCATGTACGCCACCGTCCCCACGAAATCCTGCGCCTGGTCCAGCGTCGCCGCCAGCCCGAAATCAAGCGCCTTGACCTCGCTGTCTTGGACCAGCGCGTTTGCCGGCTTGATATCGCGGTGCAGGATGCCGCGCCGGTGCAGATAAGCCAGCGCTTGCAACAACTGGACGATCAAACCGGCCCGGATTTCTTCGGGCTGCTCTTCGCCGGCCGCGAGAATGGTCTGCGCGCCTTCGAGCAATTCCATCGTAAAATAAGGCTGGCGCTGCGCGTCAAAGCCGTAGTCCAGCACGCTGATGATGTTGGGGTGCCGCAGCGACGCCAGGGTTTTGAACTCACGCGCCAGCGCCAACCGGACATTCTCGCTCGTATCCATCGACGCGAACTGAAGCTGTTCGTCCGGCACGGTCACACGCTTGAGCGCGACCGCCTGACCGGTCAGGCGGTCATAGGCGCGGTAGACGACGCCCATACCGCCCCCACCCAGCTTATCGCCGAGTTGGTAACGATTGCCGATCAAAATTTCGTGCGCCATGAATCCTGTTCTCGCCCGATATCGCAGTCATAAGCTAAACTCTATTTTGACATAACATTAGTCCGGTGCAAAGACATGCCGCAGGAAATGAAACGATGAATACCGTACAGCGTGCGTACCGGGAAACGCGGGAAATCGGCGCGGAAGCCGATGTGGTGGTGACATGTTGACTGATGGCCTGGTTTACCTCACCCCCACGCGCTGACGCGCAGCCCCTCGCCATGACATGACGGGACCGGAGCCGCCGAATCGCGGTCTTCTCCCCCTCTCCACCCTGTGATGTTGTTGGCGAAATTGGAAAACAGCGCCGAATCGGGCCGTAGGGGCGGGTCTGAGACCCGCCCAGGGCCGGTTTCAAACCGGC
>JAFGMM010000077.1 GCA_016927535.1 Anaerolineae bacterium | reverse complement strand
TCGTCTGTGGTCATGATTCTCCTCCGGTAACATTATCATTTGGTAGAACCATACCACACTCGGTAACATTTCACGTGATAGAAAGCGAACTATTGACAACACAAACAATTTATTATACAATATTCAAGGTGCAACGGGAAGATGCGACCAACATCCTCCCGTTGCTAACCCCCACGACCGGGTAAGCGGCGGCAGGGGCTAAAAGAATAGTATACACTAAACCCGTTTATACGTCAACAGTGTATGCGAACTTTTGGCGACGCGGCCACCTTTTTGGGGGCCGCGCTTTCGTGTATATGGCGCTGGTGAACGTGACCCTGGCGCAGGCGGGCGAGTTGTGCGCGCCTGAACCTGCGCCGGAGTCTCAAGAGCGCAAGGGTATGGCCTGCCGTTCCGTGGGGGGTGTCCTGTTTGCTGTGCAGGAGGCTTCCGATGAACGGAAAGACACACATCGCGCTTGGTCTGGCGGCTGCGGTCGCCCTGGGGTACGATCCCCTCACCGCCCCGGTGACGATCACGACCGTTCTGGTGGCCAGAACGTTATTACCGGACCTGGACCACCGCAACGGGGCCAGCCCCTTACGCCGGCCCCTCCCCAGGCCCCTGCAATGGCTGGCCCGCCTGCCTTCCGCCGTCCTCACCCATCGCGGCCCCTGCACAGCCTGCTCGTTCTGCCCCCACTCTTGCTCATCGCCGAACACTGCTTTGACTTTGCGCCCTACGGCCGCGCGGCGGCCCTGGGCGTCGTCGCGCACCTGCTCGCTGATGCGCTGACGATCACCGGCGTCCCGCTGTTGTGGCCCCTGGTCAAACGGCGTGTGGGTCTGCCCATCATGCGCACCGGCGGGCGCCTGGAGCGCGCCATCATCCCCGCGTTGGTGGGGCTGGCAATATGGAAACTGTAGTATGAGCGCAACAGATTCCTCAGCCCCTTCCTGCCTCTCTGGTTGCGCGCCATTGAGGAACGGGGCTTCGGAATGACGTTTGACAACCTTTAACCTTTAACATTCAAGGAGGTAAACAATGCAACGACGAATGTGGAGCATCGGCTTGGGATTGGTCGGGCTGGCGCTGGCGATTGGCCCGGTCGGGGCGCAAGCCAGCGGGCCGTGGATCAACGTCTACGCCGTGGGCGACGCCTACGACGTAGACGTCAGTTGCCAAGACTTGGCCGCCGGAGACCCGGTGGGCACACTGAGCGCCGGCGAGTGTTACGAGTACGAGGAGTTCAACGAAATGGGCGACACCGGCTTCGACGCCTTCAAACTGTGCTCCGCCGAGAACGAAGCCGGGACCGGCGCGACCGAGGTCTTTCTCGGCTATCGCTATGACCTGGAAGTCCACGCCGCCGATACAGGCCCGATCGGCGACGGGCTGGCCGGCTGGAATGACCTGAACGAGACGAGCACTTTCCTCGGCGGGGATGAACTGCACATCACGACCGCCAACCCCGGGGTCTGGCACACCCTGGCGATGTCCGGCCCCCCCGAGCTGTGGACCTACACGGAGATCTTTTCTGAACCGGCCGGGAGCAGCACCGCCGTGGTGAAGGTGTGTGTCGGGATCATCGCGGGCGCACCCTCGGCCGTGGACTACGGCGAGATCGGGCAGATCATCGACATCGACCTGGGGCTGGACATCGTCGAGAAGATCGTCGGCTACCTCGGCGCGGGCAACATCCGCGACTACATCGCGCTGGCGTTCGCGCTGGCGGCGATTGTGGCGCTGTTCAAAGCGCCGACGACGCCGTCGTCGTAGCCATCAGCGATCAGCAATCGGCCGTCGTCCGTTTGGCTCTGATCTGCTCACTCTGGCTGAAAGCTGACTGCTGAACGCTGAAAGCTAAAAGGAGGAACAATGGGCGCTGTCATTGGTTTTATCGTACTCGGTTTCCTTCTTGGCGTTGGCCTTGAAGTGATTGAAAGCATATTGGCCGCCGCCGACAAACTGGCCAAGGACATATAACAATGAGCTACACGATGAGCAACTTTTGGGACGTGCTGGCCAAGAACGCCTCCCCCAAGGAGACGTACTACCCGGACATTGGCCTTGTGCGGCGCGTGAAGTACGCCTTGGGCTTCGGAGATCCGGAGGCCGGCCGCAAGTACCGCGAAGCGGCGTGGATCACGAAGCAGATCGCCGCCTCGTTTGTCGCGTGCAAGATCAACACGCCGGGCGACAGGAGCGAAACGCCGGGCCTGTGTTGTTATGTCCCCGCCGCCGACTACGCGGACCCGGCGTATAACTTCAAGGTCAAGCTGCCTTCCGGGGTGCGGGCGCAACGCTTTAACGATGCGTTTCTCGAAGACCTCAGATCGCGGTTGGGCGGGTTTACCCCCGAACTGACCATCAACGAAGATGGCGTCTTCATCCGCGTGCCGCTGGAGCGCGTGCCGGCCAGGCCGCCCAAGTGTACCCTGGCCGACCTGGGGCAACCGCCGGATGACTACAAGCTGCCGTTGCCGTTGGGCCGCGCCCAACGCGCCCCCTATTGGGTCGATCTGGCGCGCGCGCCGCACACCCTGTTTGCCGGCGCCTCGGGCAGCGGCAAGAGCACGCTCATTCACGCTTGTTTGCACTTCTTACTCGACCGCGCCGACGTGTGGGGCGTCGATCTCAAGCTGGTGGAGTTGAGCCGCTACAAGTCGCAGATGGTGCAGTTAGCCACCGAACCCGAAGAAGTAGAGCCGCTGCTGGAAGCGCTGTTCCGCGAGACGCGCCGCCGCCTGGCGGAGCTGCAAAGCCGCAACCAAAACGACTGGCAAGGCCGCCGGATCGTGCTGGTGGTGGACGAACTCGCCGAGGTGACGCTGGCCTCGAAGGGCGACACCACGCTCTTGCTGCGACTGGCGCAGTTGGGCCGCGCCGCCGGGGTGCATCTGTTGCTGGCGACCCAACGTCCTAGCGTGCAGATCATCCCCGGCGACATGAAGGCCAACGTGCCGCTGCGGGTGTGCCTGGCCTTGCCCACCGCCATCGATAGCCAGGTGGTCCTGGGCAAGGCCGGCGCGGAGCTGCTCACTCCGCCCGGCGATGCCTACGTCCTGGACGGGCACAGGATCACCCGCGTGAGCACGCCCAACTACAAAGCGCCGGAAGCGGCCTTCGACCTGACGCAGGCCGAAGACCCCCGCTTGCTCGGCCTCAGCGCCGACGAACGCGCGGCGTACAAGGCGATTCAAGAGGAAGGATGCAAGGCGACACAACGCGGACTGGTAGAACGTTTCCATTGGGGCACACGGCGAGCAATGCGTACTCTGAAAAGCTTGCGTAACAGTGGGGTATTGGAACCTGCTCCCGCTGATGTCGGTGATGATGTCGATGATATCAGTAATGATGTCGCTGATGTCGATGATCTCCCCCCGACGGACAAAGTATTTATGGAGCCTCAAATCGAGACGCCGGCAGCGGTGGGTCCCCTTTTCACTGAAAAAACCGGGATTTTTCCTAAAATCCCGGTTTTTGGCTTTTTTTAGGAAAATCAATGCTGAGTAACGACGCGCGTATTTTGTGGATATTCCTTAGCAGCATTTTGGCGTGCCAACTCGTGCTCGTCATGGTCGAGATCATCAAACTCACGCGCTCCTTCTTTGCCGTCTTCAAGGAAAATCACGCCAGGAAAGGAGGCAAGCCGTAAAACGTAGCTCGTAATTCGTAATTCGTAATTCGTAACTCGCACAAGGAGGTGCACAATGGTTCGTAAGATGTTGTTGGCTGTGGTCGTAGCTCTGGCACTGCTGCCGGTGGTGGGTGTGGCGGCGGCGGCGCCGTCCGGTGGGCCGCTGGCTGTTCCCGGCGCGGATACGGTGGTGTTGGGTACACTCGGCGCGGAACTTACCGCGCAGGACTACCAGACCGCGACGCCGGTCACCGTGCCCACGCTGGACACCGGGGAGATTATGGACAGCGTGAACGAGGGCGTGGGCTACGGCTTTCAGTTCGCCGGCGCGTTCAGCCCGCTTATCACCATCATCATCGGCTTCTCGGTCGCCGGGGCCATCATCGGCCTGCTCTTCGCCCTGGGGCCAAGAGTCGCCAAGATGATCAAGAACGCGCTTTAAGCCGTCAGCCGTCGGCAAGCGGCCGATGGCTGAACGCTGGACACTGACAAAACCGGAGCACGATAACCGATGGCCAAGTACGAGTATGTTGAATATTACTTGCCGCTGCCGGTAAGCGAAGCGCATCTGCCGTCAGAGCGCAAAGACGAAAACGTGGTGAAGACGCGACGGTTTCTCCTGATCCTGGTCAGCGCGCTGCTGTTCGTCTGTATGGCGTGTCCCTTTGCTTCGTGGTACGTGCTCAAGGCCGTTCTTTAACATCCGAAAAGACCTGACACCCTATTTTTGCGCAAAAATAAGGGGGTAGCAAACCCCTGAACCTTAACAGATTGAGGTAGAATAGCACATCTTGATAAGGAGGTGTGCTATG
>JAFGMM010000076.1 GCA_016927535.1 Anaerolineae bacterium | reverse complement strand
GTCATCCCGGCCAGCATTTGCGGCATCGACGGGATCGAGATACCGACCACATCCGGCTTCGCGCGCTTGATGTCTTCCAGGATGCCGCGCCGGTAGATATCGAGAAAGATGTTGTGCTGGGCGTCGCCGACCCCTGCCAGCACGCCTTTGCTGCTATCGACCGGGTAGGCCGAGATGAAACTTTGCAGGTGCAGCGAGGCCGGGTAGTACGGCAGGGAGGCGATCTCCAGGCAGCGGATGACGGTCTCGAATGCCGCGAGGCTGGCCGGGCCGTCGAAAAAGGCGTCGCTGCGGATCACCTTCTTGGCTTCTTGCACCTCATCGGCCAGGCGCGGGCCTTCGTTGATCGCCCACAGGATTTGCTCGCGGCGGGGGTGCATGCGCTTCGCGGGGGTCCGGGTGACGTTCGGCCCGTAGTCCTGCCGCAGGCGGGCGACGGCGTCTTTCATGTGCCGGCGCGTCAGGATTTCGTCGAAGACTTCGACGTTCAGGTCGCGCTGGATGACCTCGACGCCGTGCATCCGCAGGTACGCCGTGAGGGTCGGCAGCGCCAGGTGCGGCATGCTCGGCGTCCAGTTTGGCGGAAAGAGCAGCATTGCTTTCATGGCGCTACCGGTATCGTCTGCGTCGGCGGGTAAAGCGACCGGTCGCGCCCGGACATATGGACCTCACAGATTTTTCACACTCCTAAACTCAACGCCTCCGAGAAGTGGCACGCGGCCCAGTGACCGGGCGTCGTCTCGCGCAGCGGCGGCGTCTCGACCTTGCACCGGTCTTTGACATACTGGCAGCGCGGGTGGAAGTAGCACCCGCTGGGCGGGTTGGCCGGGTCGGGCACTTCACCTTTGAGCGGGATGTGTTTGCGCTTGGCCCTGGGGTCGGGCGTGGGCGCGGAGGAAAGCAGCGCTTCGGAGTACGGGTGCCGGATGCTGTTAAACAATTCCTCGGTGTCGGCGATTTCGACGATCTTGCCGACGTACATCACCGCCACCCGGTCGCTGAGGTGCCGGACCACGCTCAGGTCGTGCGAAATGAACAGGTAAGTAAGCTGAAACTGCGCCTGCAAATCTTGCAGCAGGTTCAAAATCTGCGCCTGGATCGACACGTCGAGCGCCGATACCGGCTCGTCGCAAATAATCATCTGCGGGTTGAGCGCCAGCGCGCGGGCGATGCCGATGCGCTGGCGCTGGCCGCCGCTGAAAGCATGGGGATAGCGCGACATATATTCCGGGCGCAGGCCGACCAGCCGCAGCAGTTCGGCGACCCGGTCGTGCAGCGCCCCGCCGTGCAAGATATCGTAGTTGTGCAGCGGCTCGCCCACGATTTGCTCCAACGTCATCCGGGGGTTCAGCGACGAATACGGGTCTTGAAAGATAAGCTGGATGTTGCGCCAGATGTCGCGCAGTTCGGCGCGGTCCAAGCGCGCCAGATCGACTTCGCCTTTGTCGCGGTCCTGGAAAAGGACCTCGCCGCCGGTCGGCTTCAAGGCACGTAGAATCACCCGGCCCGTCGTCGTTTTGCCGCAGCCGCTTTCGCCCACCAGACCCAGCACTTCGCCGCGCTTGATGGTGAAGCTCACGCCGTCTACCGCCCTTACGTAGTTCACCGCCTGTCTGCGAAAGACGCCCTGGCTGTAGATGGGAAAGTGTTTCTTCAGGTCGGAGACCTGCAACAGGGTACCGTCTTCTGTCATCATAAAACCTGCTCCGTCTGGGAAGACTGCTGACCGATCTCGTGGGCGCGGGTGCACCGCACCCAATGCCCGTCGCCGATCTGCTGGTAGGGCGGGTGGACGCACTGGGCCGGGACGTAGTAGTGGCAGCGCGGGTGGAATGCACAGCCCTTCGGGATGTTCGTGGGGTCGGGGACATTGCCCTCAATCGTCTCCAGCCGGTCGAGTCTGATATCGTGGCGCGGGATCGAGCGCAGCAATGCGCGGGTGTAAGGGTGCGCCGGGTTGTAATAGATCGTATCGACGTCGGCGCCTTCGACCTCTTCGCCCAGGTACATCACCACCACCTTGTCGGCCATCTCCGCGACCACGCCGAGATCGTGCGTGATATACAGGATCGCCATCCCAAACTCCTGTTGGAGGTCGCGCATCAGGTTAAGGACCTGCGCCTGAGTGGTCACGTCAACCGCCGTCGTCGGCTCGTCGGCGATGAGCAGCTTAGGCTTGCACGACAGCGCCATAGCGATCATCACACGCTGGCGCATCCCGCCGCTGAGTTCGTGGCGGTAGTGGTTGAGCAAGCGGCCCGGCTGGGGCAGCCCCACCCGTTCCAGCAGTTCAATCGAGTACCGGAGCGCCTCGTCTTTGGGCATGTTCAGGTGCAGGCAGATGGCCTCGGTCATCTGGTTGCCGATGGTGTGGACCGGGCTAAGCGAGGTCATCGGCTCTTGAAAGATCATGGCGATTTCGCCCCAGCGGATCCGGCGAATTTCGCTGCCTTCGGGGTCGAGCGCGATGAGGTTGACCGGGGCGTCGGAGTAGCCGTAGTAGTTGATCTCGCCCGACAGAATACGGCCCGGCGGGCGCACCATATTCAGAATGGCGCGGGCGGTTACGCTTTTGCCGCAGCCGCTCTCGCCGACCACACCCAGGGTCTTGCCGCGTTCGATCTCGAAGCTCACGCCGTTGACGGCCCGGACCGTGCCCTCGGTCAGAAAGAAGTTGACATGCAGGTCTTTGACTTCCAGTAGCACATTTTGCATCGAGTCGGACTCCTAACGGTTGAAGGGATCGGCGGCGTCACGCAGGCCATCGCCCAGGAAGTTGAACGTCAGCACGGTAATCACCACCGCCAAACCGGGCAGCAGCAGCCAGGGAGCCAGCGCCACGGTACGGATATTTTGCGCCTCTTGCAGCAGCACGCCCCAGCTAATCACCGGCTGGCGCAGCCCCAACCCCAGGAAGCTCAGCCCGGTTTCGGCCAGGATGATGCCGGGGATGGACAGCGTGAGCGAGGCGATGATGTGGCTGGTGAACGAGGGGACCATGTGGCGCAGGATGATGCGGTGATCCTTTGCCCCGCACAGTCGCGCCGACAGCACAAAGTCCTCGGTGCGCAGCGCCAGGAAACGCCCCCGCACCTCACGCGCCAGCCGGGTCCAACCGATGATCGACAGGATGATCGTAATGCCGAAGTAGCGCAGTTCTTGCGACCAGTCGGGCGGGAGCGCCGCGCTGAGCGCCATCCACAGCGGCAGGTCGGGAATCGAACGCAGAAATTCGATGACGCGCTGAATAATGTTATCGATCAACCCCCCATAGTAGCCGGATATGCCGCCCAGGAAGATGCCGAGCGCCAGGCTCAGAAACACGCTGAAAAGGCCAATCGAGAGCGAGATGCGCGCGCCATGCAAAACGCGCGCGAGCATGTCGCGCCCCAGCCGGTCCGACCCCAGCGGGCAATAGACCATCTCCTCGGCGACGGCGGGGTCCAGCCCGAACAGGTGAACATCCGTTTCGATCAACCCTAACAGTTTATAGGAGTAGCCTTTTACGAAGAAGTGGATCGGATACCACCGCGTCGGGTCCGTCTCGTAGGTGATGCGCAGGGTCTCCGGGTCGCGCTTGCTGATCAGACCGCTCACCCCGGGGCGCAGGCTGAAGTTGCCCTCGGCGTCGATAAACGTTATCGACTGGGGCGGGACAAATTTGAAGTCGGAGTTATAGGCGTTCGGGTCGTAGAACGTTAGAAAGTCTGCAAACAGGGCCAGGAGATAAAAAATCACCAGGACGACGGCGCTGGCGACGGCGACGCGATGTTTGCGAAACTTCCACCACATGAGCTGACGCGGGGATGCAACGGCGATTTTCTCGTCTTCGATACCCGCGCCCAGCGCCACCGGCAGCGCGCCTTCGACCTCAGCCTTGATCGGCTGACCTTTGCTTTCAATCGAGTCCATGTGACGTATTTCCTCGTTATTCAAGTCGAATGCGGGGGTCTAAGACGGCCAGCAGGATATCTGAGATCAAGGTGCCGATGACGGTCAGGATACTGAGCAGCATCACGATGGCCCCGGCCATGTACATATCCTGCGACAGGAGCGAGCGCAGCAGCAGCGGGCCTACGGTGGGCAGATTCAGCACCACCGCCGTAATAAGGACGCCCCCCACCATTTGAGGCAGGGCGTAGCCTACGGTGCTGATAAAGGGGTTCAGCGCGACCCGGACGGGATATTTCCAGATCACCCGCCGCTCGCTCAACCCCTTGGCGCGCGCCGCCTCGACATAAGGTTGGTTGATCTCGTCGAGCATGTTGGCGCGCATGGTGCGGATCAGGCCGGCCGTCCACGAGGTCCCTATGACGATCATCGGGATCAGGAGATGGTTTAACAAGTCCAATACTTTTTCAACACTCCAGGGGGCGTTTTGGTATTCGGGAGAAAACAGGCCGCCGACGTTCTGCCCGAACACCGAGTATCCTACCCACATCAACACCAGGGCAAAGAGAAAGTTCGGGATCGCCAACCCCAGGACGCCCAGAAACGTAAACAGATAATCTAAAAGCGAGTATTGGTGGGTCGCCGAAAAAACCCCGACCGGGATGGCGACCGCCCAAACAAAGAGCAATGAGGACAGGCCCACGATCACGGTAAGGCCAAGCCGGTCCCAGATCAGCATGCTCACCGGCACGCCCCACTCCAGGGATTGGCCGAAATCGCCGCGCAGCGCCTTGCCTACCCACTTGAGGTATTGGACGTGGATCGGTTGGTCAAAACCGTATGCGTCGCGCAGGGCGCTGATTTGCTCCGCCGGTATCCGTTCACCCATGGCGGACAAGTCGGCGATATAAGAGGTCAGGTAATCGCCTGGGGGTAGCTGGATGATAATAAAACTGACGACAGAAATCGCCGCGATCATCACGATGGCGATGAGGGAACGGCGGATAATGAACTGTATCATATCGTCTGCTTTCCCATTAATTGGTCGATCAATGCGATTGACACGATCTTGCCGGCAGCCCGGTCGGGCAGGGGAGACGGCCTCCCCTGCCCGTATACTCTAACCCGATAGGTTACGCTTGTCGCATGAAGAACTGCACCGGCCTCAGCAGGCCAACGTTGCGCAGCGTATCATCAGAAATGAACCCTTCGCCGACATTGAAGAAGTTGTTCTTGACGATCACAGGCTGCGGATCTTCGCCGACGGTGCCGATCATATAGGGATGCGCCTTGTGGATGTCAAGCAGTTGCTTGAACAGCGCCTTGCGCGAGGCTTCGTCCGGCTCGACCCTGGCCTGGTCCCACAGCGACCAAATCTCGCGGACGGGATGGCCCGCCGGCGGCTCCACGTTGGGGAACGCATAGGTCGAGGGGTCGGGCGTGCGCTGCGCCGCTTCCCAGTGCGCGTACAGGACAGCCCACGGGCCGTCGTTGACGGTGCCCAGGTAGCGGGTGGGATCGGCGATCACGACCGAGCTGCGGTCAACGAACCAGACGCCGACTTCGACATCCCCACTCCGTACCCGCTCCTCGTAGAGCGAGCGCTCGACGACTTCCGTGCTGGCCTTGAGGCCGATGGCACGCCAGTAGTCTTCGACCAGTTGGATTTCATCGGGCGTGATCGAACCCAGGACATCCGTGTAGGTGATCCGGAAAGCGAGCGTCTCGCCGTCCGGGCGCAGCCGGAAGCCCTCGCCGTCGCGCTCGGTCAGGCCAAGATCGTCCAGCAGTTGGTTGGCCCGGTCTGGGTCGTACTCGATCCAGCGGGTCTCGAAGTCGGGGTCGAACTCAGGCGAACCGCTGACCGGCGACGCCTGGCGCGGCTCCAACATCCCATTATAGACCAGATCGTTGATCTCGTTGCGGTCGATGGCGATGGAAAGCGCCTCGCGGAACTCCGCAGTGTCGAAAAGTCCCGCCAGAACAGGGTCAGGGGTGCTGACGTTCGGGTGGAAAGCGTGCGTCAGGGCCGCCTTCCACAGCACCACCTTGTAATCACCGGCTCCCTCGTTCTCCTTGAAGAAGGTGAAGTCGGCGGTCGACAGGTGGCGCTGCTGCATGTCGATGAGACCCTGCGCGATCCACAGGTTCAGGGTCTGGTTGTCCTCGAACAGGGCATGCGAAATCCGGTCGACATAGGGAAGCTGGTTCCCTTCGGTATCGACGGCGTGATAGTACGGGTTGCGCACCATGCCATAGGGGTCTTCGAGCGGCGTGTTCTCGGCCTTCCAGGCATTGACGATGGGCAGTTCGGGGTTGAAGTACCAGAAGTTAATGACGCCCCGCCCATCGCCAGGAGCGCTTTCGTAGTGAAGCTCCTGCCAGGTGGTCTTGCCGTTGGCGGCCATGGCCGCGTCGATGAGAGTCGGGTCGTCGGTCAGGTGCGGCAGGTACTGGCTCAGATAGTGCTTCGGGGCCATCATGGTCGGGCCGCCGGTCATGCCGCCCGTGCTCTTGGCGATCCGAATCGGCAGCAGCGGGTTGGGCGCGGCAAAGGTCACCTTCCAGGTCAGCGTGTCGATCACTTCAAGCTGCATATCCACGTTATTGACGATGTAGAAATCGGGCTTGTTGAGAAGCTGGGTCAGGAAGATTTCGTCGTAGTAGAACTGGACATCCTCGGTCGTCATCGGCGCGCCGTCCGACCACTTGAGGCCATCGCGCAGGGTGAACGTGAACTCCGTTGCGTCGGCGTTTTGAGTCCACTCGGAGATGAAATTCGGCGCCAGGTTAGTCGTGTCTGGGTCTGGAGCATCCCACTCAATCGCCATCTCTTCGTTGAGTTTAGTCGGCCCCCAGCGGTCCGAGACGCCCTTAAAGGCGCGCCGCCAGGTGCCGCCGTACTCACCGACCTCGTTCAACGGGGTGATGACGCGCGGGTTCGTGGGCAGACGCTCCTCGACCGGTGGCAGTTCGCCGGACGCGACCAGATCGGCCAGCATCGGGGATTCGTTGTATGGCCCCTGCCGGGCCGGTGCCGCTGCCGCCGGGACTACTTTGGCGGCAATAGCCGCTACAACGCCGCTTGCCGTCACCTTCAAAAAGTCGCGGCGTGAAAGCTTACTCTCACTCATGGATCTTTTCCTCCCTTGTCACTGCAATAATTAAGAAATCTTGCGCTGGTATCGCTCGGTTCTGAATATCACCTCCCTTTCACCAACATGCGCCCAAGCCGGCCCGGCGTTCAAACATGCCAGGTCAGTCCCAGAATTCGGGTTGGGGTTTCACATTGTGGACATTAGCGGTCATCATGGCCTCGAAGAACAGCGGCAGCCAGTAGTCGTATTTTTCGGGCGTCGCGCCCTGCGCCGTCATCGCAATCTGGCGGGTCTCGTGATAAAACACGCGCTTCCAGCATTTGCGGGTCTCGCCCTGCTCGCAGAAGGTGTACTTGGCTTCCAGTTCGAGCAGCTTGCCGGTGGCTTTCTGCTCCCGGGTCTCGATTTCCGACGCCGGCAGCCGTTCGATGCTTCCGAAGAGTCCCTCGGCCAAGGCATCGAGATCGGCGGCGGTAACCAAGGTGCCCAGGTCTTTGAGATCGACGGCAAAGACGGTAAAGGGGTCAGCCGGGTCGGGGCCGTAGATTACGCCCGTGCGGTCATCGGACCAATGCATTTTGTGCCAATCTTGGGGGACAAAAAATGAGTAGTATTGATCACGATGCCACGTCAAGCCTCTTATTACAGGATACTTCTTATGTACCTTGCTCGCCATTTTCCTCCCCCCAAACACTACTGCATTCAATACTGCGTTTGGCTTTCATGTTTTTTGGATGTGTATAGGTTTATATGGCTATTTTGCAGGTGTTTACAATTGCGGTTCAAGAAAGCAATGATCGCGCCAGTATCCTATTCGCTACCCCACCACTATACCGGAAGTTGTGCATTTGGAGCAACATGTCAAAAGATTGACCATTAAATATGCGAGGGACACTCGTTTTGTAACGCAGCATAACGTTATGATAACATGACGGTATCTTAACCGGAGATGGTCAACCTGTCAAGAAATTGCTCAGGGGGTGGGTATCTACCCAAGGCCCAGGCGAGACCAGAAAATGGCGTCGAAGCGAAGCGGGTTTTCAACCCGCCCGCATCCGACCCGCCCAGGGCCGGTTACGCACCGGTTCCATATACACCAGCCCAAGCGTTTACCTCTTGCAAAACAGAGGAGTAAGAATTAGTATAGCTTTTACAAGGGCTAAATCGCGCCAAATATGCGCGCCGGTACGCCCTCTCTCCCTTTGTGAGGCGAGGCGGAACACAAAAACTCAAAAAACCTGGCGTTGATGCAGTTGGAGCGGGGTTGAACCCCACCTCGCCTGCCGACAATCGTTCGCTGCCGCGCCGGAAATCAACTTCTTGACAAGTCGATTACATCAGGTTAGGATACTACTACGTTGTCATAACGTAACACAACGTTACAGGATAAAATATGGCAAAACCAAACGCGACCCTTGCCGACGTTGCGGAGCTTGCGCAGGTCTCAAAGATGAGCGTCTCGCGTGCGCTCAACGGTCAGTCCGGCGTGTCGGAGAAGACGCGCCAGCGCATTCTTGAAGCCGTAAAACAACTGGGGTACGTGCCGAAGCTGCGCATCCAGCGCGGGAATCCACAGTTGATCGCGTTGCTCATTCCAGATATCACCACAACCTATATGGGTGAAATCCTGCGCGGCGTGTCCGATGCAGCCGAACGCCTGAATTACGGTCTGATGCTCTATACCCAGGGTTCGGTCGATCACCGGCAGCGCACCAGCTACTATCTCTGGCTGCTCAACAACGGCATGGTCAACGGCGTCCTGATGGTCGTCCCGCGCGATTATGAAGTCATCGTCGGCGACTTGAAGAAACACCATCTACCCTATGTCATCATCGACCACCACAACGGGACCGGCAAAGAACCCAGCGTCACGGCGACCAATCGCAAAGGCGTGCTGGACGCCATGCGTCACCTCTTGGCGCTCGGACATCGCCGGATCGGTTTCATCACCGGGCGCATGGATATTGCCTGTTCGCATGACCGCTTGCAGGGTTACCGTGACGGATTGGCGGAAGTCGGCCTGCCCTTCGACCCGGAATTGGTGCGCGAAGGGGATTTCTTGCAGCCGTTGGGCTTTGAGCACACCCGGAGCCTGTTGCAACTCGAAGACCCGCCGACCGCCGTCATTACGTCCAACGACGTGATGGCCTTTGGCGCGATGGATGCGGCAAAGGCGCTGGGCCTGACCGTCGGCAAAGACATCTCAATCGTCGGGTTCGACGATATTTACATGGCTTCTCAGACTTATCCACCCCTAACCACCGTCCGCCAGCCGATGGCCGCAATGGGGGAAACGGCGGTTGACATGCTGGTCGCGCTGCTTCAAAAGCGGACGGTTCTGGCGCTGTGGCGGGAACTGCCGACCGAGTTGATCGTTCGGGAATCGACCGGCCAGGCGCCGCACAAGTGATGCTCGGTTCGCCGGCAGCGCCAGTGCGCTTGCCCTGGCAGGTTCAAAAAAGGAGAACATATTAGAAGAGTTGCCTAACACACTTAAATTCACCGCGCATCGATCAATTTTTACCTAGCTAAGTCAAGAAGGAGAGATAGTCATGCAAAAAGGTTACCGACTCGCCATGCTGTTGGTCGCTATCCTTCCGCTGGCGCTCGGCGTCCCAAGTTTGGCCCAAGACGAAGTGACCATCAACTGGTGGCACATCCAAACCGAGACCTCTCAGGCGGCGTACTGGCAGAGCCTGGCCGATGCCTACATGGCGGAAAACCCCAACGTCACCATCGAGATCACGATCCTGGAAAACAACGCCTTCAAGGAACGGCTGGCCCCCATCATGCAGGCCGGCGATCCCCCTGACCTGTTCCAGAGCTGGGGCGGCGCCGTGCTGTGGAAGTTCGCCGATAACGGCCTGATGCGGAACATCGCGCCGGAGCTGGAAGGCGAATGGAAAGACTCGTTTGCTGCCCAGGCGGCGTTAGAGCTTTTCGGTCAGAACGGTGAGTATTACGGCGTGCCCTGGGACTGGGGCGCGGTCGGCATGTTCTACAATAAGGCGCTGTTCGAGGAAGCCGGGCTAGACCCCGAGAAACCGCCGCAGACATGGACGGAACTCCTCGACGCGGTACAGACGCTCAAAGATGCGGGCATCACGCCGATCACCTTGGGCGAAGGCGAGAAATGGCCCGGCCACTTCTGGTGGGTGTATTTGGCGCTCCGGCTGGGCGGCGGCGAAGCTTTCCTGGCCGCCTACGACCGCTCCGGCTCGTTTGCCGATGCGCCCTTCGTGCAGGCCGGCGAGTATCTCAAGCAGTTGATTGACCTCGATCCGTTCGACGACGGCTTCCTGGGCCTGACCTGGCCCGACTCGGCGGGCGTCTTCGGCAACGGTGAAGCCGCCATGCTCCTGATGGGTCAATGGGCGCCCGGCGCGCAGGCCCAGTACAGCGAAAGCGGCGAGGGCCTCGCCGAAGGCGTGATGGGCTGGTTCCCCTTCCCCGCGGTCGAGGGCGGCGCGGGTAACCCCGGCGACGCGCTGGGCGGCGGCAACGGCTTTGTCATCGGCGCCAACGCGCCCGACGAAACCATCGACTTCCTGAAGTACATCACCACCGCCGAGGCTCAGCTCGCCGGCTCAGAAATCTGGCTGCTGCCCGTGGTGAAGGGCGTGGACGAGGCGTTCGAAGATGACCCGATCATGCAGGCCATCGTCGAAGCCCGCGACGCCGCGCCGTACTCCCAGCTGTACTACGACCAGTTCCTCCCCCCGGCAGTGGGTGAAGCGGTCAACGATGCCGTGGAAACCATTTTCGCCGGCATGGCGACGCCTGAGGAAGCCGCCCAGGCGATTGAGGACATCGCATCATTTGAACTACAGTAGTCGATAACATCGACAAGGAAGATGTGGAGATCGCAGCCAATGGCTCGCATCTCCACATCTTCTATCGCTTAGCTACACACGCACTCGAGTTATTAGAACTAAGAGGGGGTCATGTCCGGATACCGGTTCCGAATCCTGCCCACACCCTACGAGCAAGCCGCGAGAGCCAAGCAGCGCAGCCAGTTGAGCAAAGCCCTCACGGTGACGTTGTTTGCGCTGCCCGGTATGATGGTTTTCACGCTTTTCTTGCTGATACCGATTATCCAATCGAGTTACATAAGCCTGTACCGGTGGGACGGCTTTGGTCCGTTGACCGAATTTGTGGGATTGGGCAACTATGACCGGCTGCTGAACCACTCGGTCTTCCAGGCGTCCGTCAGCCACAGTTTCCTCATTATGCTGCTGTCGTTAGCGGTCCAGCTTCCGATGGCGCTGGGGTTGGCGCTGCTGGTGGGGCGCGGCAACCTGCGCGGCAAGGGGCTGTTCCGCACCGTGCTGTTCGTCCCCTACGTTTTTTCTGAGGTGATTACCGCCCTTATCTGGCGATACGTCTTGTACCCTCAGAGCGATGGCATGGTGAACACGGTGCTGGGAACGTTTATCCCCGGTTTCGAGGCCATCGAGTGGCTGGCCGACCGCAACCTCGTCCTGTACAGCCTTTTTGCCGTACTCACGTGGAAATATTTCGGCTTCTACATGATCTTATACATGGCGGGGCTGCAAAACGTTCCGAAAGACCTCGAAGACGCGGCCCGCGTAGATGGGGCAACCGAGCCGCAGGTGCTGCGCCAAATAACCCTGCCCCTGCTCGGCAGCACAATCCGGCTCACGGTTTTTCTGTCCGTCCTCGGCTCATTTCAACAGTTCGTTCTCGCCTGGGTGCTCACGAATGAAGGGGGTCCTGCCAACGCCAGCCAGTTAATCGCTACATATCTGTATAAGTTTGGCATCCAGCAGTGGTGGCTGGGCTACGGCAGCGCGGTGGCGGTGGTGTTGTTCGGCATCACGCTCCTCTTCTCACTCGGCTATCAACGAATCATTATGCGGCAAGACTACGCGATCAGCCGTGACTGAAAGGCGGACATATCTATGCGACGATCCTTACAAGGCGCACTTAAGTACACCTTCCTGGTCTTGCTTTGCATCGTGATGATGGGGCCGGTGGCGACGGCGGTGCTGGGGAGCCTGCGGACTACCGGCGAATTCCTCAGCAAGCCATTTGGGCTGCCGGAACACGGCATCCGGTGGGAAAATTACCAGGACATCCTGGTCGGCCGTTCGTTCTGGAATTCGTTTAAAAACAGCGTCGTGATCACGGCAGGCGTGACCGTGTTAAACGTCGCGTTGTCCAGTATGCTGGCGTTTGTTTTCAGCCGCGTGAGCTTTCGCGGGCGGGGGCTGCTGTTTAACATCTTGTCGGTGGGGCTGCTGGTCCCCCTGGTGGTGGCTATCCTGCCGATCTTCATCCAGATCCGCCAGCTCAATTTGATAAACAGCGTGTTCGGAGTCATCTTGCCGTTGGTCGCGTTTGGCCTGCCCGGCAGCGTGGTGATTCTGCGCGGCTTTTTTATCAACATCCCCGGTGAACTGGAAGACGCCGCTTACATAGACGGCTGTACCACCTTCGGGTTCTTCCGCCATATCTTGCTCCCGCTGGCGCGGCCTGCCCTGACGGCGGTTGCCGTGTTACAGGTGATCGCCAGTTGGAACGAATATTTTCTGCCTCTGCTGGTTCTCAACGATCCAGACTTGTGGCCTCTGCCGCTGGGTATTATGCAGTTCCAGAGTCAGTATGGCACGGACTATTCGCGCATCATGGCTTATGTCGTCCTGCTGATTATTCCGGCAGTGCTCTTCTACTTGGTGACGGAAAAGTATATTGTGACGGGTTTGACGGGTGGGGAGTTAAAAGGCTGATCCCGCACCGCAGCATCCAAATAGTAAAGGCAAAACAGCTATGTCAAGCAATCGCACATCTTTCGCAGATGCTACCCGTTCTCCTGCCGAACGGGTGGACGATCTCCTATCGCAGATGACCCTGGACGAAAAGATCGCCCAGTTGGGCAGCTATTGGGTTTACCAACTGCTCGACGGGACGACCTTTTCTGCCGAAAAGGCCGGTTCCTTGTTGCAACACGGCGTCGGGCATATCACCCGGCTCGGCGGTTCGAGCAACCTCCAGCCGGCCGAACTCGCCATCCTGGCGAACACCATCCAGAAATTCCTGATCGAGAACACCCGCCTGGGCATCCCCGCCGTGATTCACGAGGAATGTTGCAGCGGCTACATGGCGCATGGGGCGACCGTGTTTCCGCAGGCCATCGGGGTCGCCAGCACGTGGGATCCGGAGTTGGTCGAGGCGATGGCGGGCGTGATTCGCGCCCAGATGCGCTCGGTGGGCGCCCACCATGCCCTCGCGCCGGTGCTGGATGTCACACGCGACCCCCGGTGGGGGCGGGTCGAGGAGACGTTCGGCGAAGACCCCTACCTGACGGCGCGCCTGGGCACGGCGTACATCAAAGGGCTGCAAAGCGACGACCTGGCGCACGGCATCGCGGCGACGGCCAAGCACTTTGTGGGCTACGGCATGTCGGAGGGCGGCCTGAACTGGGCGCCGCCGCACATCGGCCGGCGCGAGATGCGCGAGGTGTACATGTTCCCATTCGAGGCCGCCGTCCGCGATGCGAAGCTGGCCTCGCTCATGAACGCCTATCACGAGCTTGACGGCGTGCCGTGCGGCAGCTCGAAAGAACTCCTCACCGATATCCTCCGCGCGGAATGGGGGTTCGACGGCACGGTAGTTTCGGATTACTTCACGATCAACACGCTGGCAGATTACCACCACATCGCGCGCAGCAAGGCAGAGGCCGCGCGTATCGCGCTGGAGGCCGGCCTGGACATGGAACTGCCCTTCACCGACTGCTATGGCGACCCGCTCCGCACCGCGGTCCGGCAGGGCGAGATACCGGAGGCGCGGATCGATGTCGCAGTCCGCCGGGTGCTGGCCCAAAAATTCGCGCTGGGGCTGTTCGAAAACCCCTATGTGGACGCCGGGGCGGTCGCGTTCGACACGCCGGAACAGCGGCAGTTGGCGCGGCAGATCGCGCAGAAATCCATCGTCCTGCTGAAGAACGCGGGCGGCCTGCTCCCGCTGGACCGGCAGATCGGCGCGCTCGCGGTGATCGGCCCGAACGCCGACAGCATCCGCAATCTCTTCGGCGACTACGCCTACCCCGCCCACATCGAAACCCTGCTCGAACTCCGGGACCACGACAACGTGTTCAACCAACCGCTGCCGGACAATATCCAGGCCGCCGAGGACTTCATCCCCGCCATCAGCGTCCTGGCGGCGATCCGGGCGAAGCTCAAACCCGGCGCCCGGATCCACTATGCCAAAGGCTGCGAGGTCCTGGATCACTCGACCGGCGGCTTTGCCGAAGCCGTTGAAGCGGCGCGCCGGGCGCAGGTTGCGATCCTCGTCGTCGGCGACAAGGCCGGGCTGGCCGACGACTGCACCTGCGGCGAGGCGCGCGACCGCGCCGACTTGCAATTGCCCGGCGTCCAGGCGCAGTTGGTCAAGGCGGTTTACGACACGGGGACGCCGGTCGTGCTGGTGCTGGTCAACGGGCGGCCGGCCAGCCTGGGCTGGATCGCCGAGACGGTGCCGGCCATCCTCGAAGCCTGGCTGCCCTCCGAAGAGGGCGCGAATGCCATCGCCGACGTGCTGTTCGGCGACGTGAACCCCGGCGGGAAGCTGCCGATCACGTTTCCGCGCTCGGTGGGGCAGGTCCCGATCTTTTACGGGCACCGGCCATCGGGCGGGCGCTCGCACTGGAAGGTAGATTACGTCGAGACCAGCGTCGCGCCGCTTTATCCCTTCGGCTACGGCCTGAGCTATACCCGCTTCATGTTCGGCAATTTGCGCATCGAACCCGGCGCGGCCCGCGCCGGCGAAGCGGTCACCGTCCAGGTCGATGTAACCAACGTGGGGGAGCGCTGCGGCGACGAGGTGGTCCAGCTTTACACCCACCAGGAAGCGCCGCTTGTGACGCGCCCCGTAAAGGAGCTGAAAGCTTTCAAGCGCGTGACGGTCGAACCCGGCCAGACGCAAACCGTCGCTTTCCGCATCGCGGTGAACCAGCTAGGTTTTTACGACCGTGATAACCGTTTCGTCGTTGAGCCGGGCACGGTCGAAGTGATGCTCGGCAGTTCGTCGCAGGATATTCACTGCACCGGGTCGTTTGTAATCGCGGGCGACAAGACCGATGTCGGCAAGGAAAAGGTTTTCTTCAGCGATGCCGACTCCCATCGCTAAAGAGCGTCCGGTCTCGGAGGACGGCTACCGGCTCTGGCTGCGCTATGAGCCGGTAGCCCACCCGCCCACGCGCGCGGCGTACCGGGCCGCCCTCACCCAGGCGGTCGTAGAAGCGCCTTCGCCCACCCTGCTTGCCGCGCGGGAGGAGATCGGTTTGGCCCTGGCCGGCCTGCTCGGAACCCCGGTTCCTATGGTGGAGCAGGTTACCCAGGCCGGCGCGCTCGTGGCCGGCACGCCGCAAAGCTCCCGCGCCATCGCCAAGCTCGACCTCCGGGCCGGACTTGAGCCGGCCGGCGCCGAAGGGTTCGTCATCACCCGCGCCCGCATCGCGGACAAGAACGGCATCGCCATCGCCGCCAACACAGACACCGGCGTGCTCTACGGTGTGTTTCACTTCTTGCGGCGCCTGCAAACCTACAAGCCGCTCGACGACCTGCATATCGTCAGCGCCCCGAAGATCAAGCGCCGCATGCTCAATCACTGGGACAACCTGGACCGCACGGTCGAGCGCGGCTATGCGGGCTTCTCGCTCTGGGATTGGCACAAACTGCCGGACTACATCTCTCCCCGGTACAAAGACTACGCGCGGGCCAACGCTTCGGTGGGGATCAACGGGACCGTGCTTACGAACGTCAATGCGGGCGCGCTGATTCTAACGAACCAGTACCTCGTCAAGGTGGCGGCGCTGGCCGACGTGTTCCGTCCCTACGGGATTCGCGTCTACCTCACGGCGCGCTTTACGGCCCCCATCGAGGCCGGCGGGCTGGAGACAGCCGACCCGCTCGATCCCGGAGTCGTCGCCTGGTGGGAGGCGAAGGCCGACGAAATCTATGCGCTCATTCCCGACTTCGGCGGCTTCGTGGTCAAGGCCAATTCCGAGGGACAGCCCGGCCCGCACGACTACGGGCGCTCGCACGCCGACGGCGCGAACCTGCTCGCCGGCGCGCTGGCCCCAAAGGGAGGCGTGGTGTGCTGGCGCGCTTTCGTCTACGACGAGAAGAACCTCGACGACCGGGCCAAGCAAGCCTACACCGAGTTGGCGCCGCAAGACGGGGCGTTCCGCGATAACGTATTCTTGCAGATCAAGAACGGCCCTATCGACTTCCAGCCGCGCGAGCCGCATCACCCGCTGCTTGGCGCGATGCCCAAAACCCCCTTGATGCTCGAAGTGCAGATTACCCAGGAATACCTCGGCCATGCGACGCACCTCGTCTATCTCGCGCCGCTGTTCAAAGAGACGCTCGACGCCGATACTTACTGCTGCGGGCCGGGTTCCCCGGTCGCCCGCGTGGTCGATGGCAGCCTCGACGGGCACGCGATGTCGGGCATGGTCGGCGTCGCCAACACCGGGTCGGAGCGCAACTGGTGCGGGCACCCCTTCGCTGCCGCTAACTGGTTCGCCTTTGGGCGGCTCGCCTGGGATCACCGCGCCACGTCCGAGGGAATCGCGGAGGAGTGGCTGCGCATGACGTTCGGCAACGACGAGCGGTTTGTCGGCCCGGCTGCCGCGCTGATGCTCGACTCGCGCGAAGCCGCCGTCAACTACATGACGCCCCTCGGCCTGCATCACATCATGGCGCGCGACCATCACTACGGGCCAGGCCCCTGGGTCGCGGGCGGGCGCGCCGATTGGACCTCTCTCTATTATCACCGCGCCGATGCCGCCGGCGTCGGCTTCGACCGCACCCCAAGTGGGAGCGACGCCGCCGGCCAATACTTCTCGCCCTACCGGGAGCAGGTCTCCGACCTCGCCGCCTGCCCGGAAGAAGTGCTGCTGTGGTTCCACCATGTCTCCTGGCGGCATACGATGAAGTCCGGGCGCACGCTGTGGGACGAACTCTGCTTCAAGTACAACCACGGCGTGGCATCGGTCCGGCAGATGCAGCAGGCCTGGGACGCCCTCGCCGGGTTCGTCGATGCGGCCCGGTTCGAGCACGTCAAGGCTCTGCTCAAGATTCAGGCGAAGGAGGCCGCCTGGTGGCGCGACGCCTGCCTGCTGTACTTCCAGACCTTCTCCGGGCTGCCGATCCCCCCGGAGTACGAGCCGCCCGCCGCGTCGCTCGAATACTACATGAACCTGGCGCACTACTACGTGCCGGGCATCCGCGAAAGGCGCTTCGGTTAGCGCCCAAGCCCGGTTTGGGGATGCTGCCCATATGCCGGGTTAATCAGCAGATGCGACGCTACACATAGGCGGGTTTGCAAACCCGCCCCATGCACATCAACTTAAGCGCCTGCTCCCCCTCACCCCCGTCCCCTCTCCCTCAAGGGGCGAGGG
>JAFGMM010000075.1 GCA_016927535.1 Anaerolineae bacterium | reverse complement strand
GACTCCCCTCGCCCCTTGAGGGAGAGGGGTCGGGGGAGAGGGGGAAAAAAGCGCTTAAGTTGATGCATATGGGGCAGGTTTCAAACCCGCCCCTGCTCACCAACAGCCCAATATGTAGGGGATGTTGACCACAACGCCGGGCGTCGCCGGACGTAATAATCTCTAGAACGTATTTCTGCTGTACAGCGATAAGGAGTTAACCATGTTTGACGACGACCGGACGGGCTGTTTAGGCGGGCTGTTGAAGCTGCTGCTGCTGGGCTGGCTGTTCGACTGGCTGCAAGACAACTTCGGTTTTGGATGTGGCTTGCCGGGCTGCGGCTGCGGTATCATCTTTACGATTCTGTTCTTCATCCTGGCCTGCGGCATCGTGTGCAGCACCGACTGGCTGCGCTTGTTTCCGGCAGCGCCGGTATTCTAGGATAGGTCGAAACGTTGCGATTCACCGAACTGCTGGCCGAGACGCCGGGGGTCATCGCGCCTCCGGTCTCTGACGTCGAGGTCGCCGCGCCGGTCGTCGAGGACAGCCGTCAAGTCGAGCCGGGCGGCGTGTTCCTGGCGCGGCGCGGCGGCAGCGCCGACGGGCACCGCTTCATCGCGGCGGCGCTGGCGGCGGGCGCGGCTGCCGTGGTCGGCGAGCTGCCGCCCGGCGACGTCGGCGCGCCGGTCCCTTACGCCCAGGTCCGGGACGGCGCGGCGGCGCTGCCCTGGCTGAGCGCGGCCTATCACGGCTTCCCGGCGCGCCGGCTCGTCATGGTCGGCGTGACCGGCACCGACGGCAAAACCACCACTACGCACCTGATTTACCACATTCTGCGCGCCGCCGGATTGAAGGCCGGTATGGTTTCCACACTCAAGGCAATCACCGGCGGCGGCGAACTGGCGACCGGCTTGCACGTCACCACGCCGCCCGCGCCGGAAGTCCAGGCATACCTGGCGCAGATGGTCCAATCTGGGCTGACCCACTGTGTGCTGGAGACGACCAGTCACGGTCTGGCGCAGGGCCGGGTCGATGCGTGCGAGTTCGACGTGGCGGTGCTGACCAACGTTACACACGAGCACCTGGATTTTCACGGCTCGTGGGAGGCGTACCGGGATGCGAAAGCGCGGCTGTTCAAGATGTTGGGCGCGGCGGCGCGCAAGCCCGGCGTGTCGAAGTGGGCAGTCTTGAACTTCGACGACCCGGTGTGTGAGCATTTCATGGGCGTGTCGAAGCACGATCACGTTTTCACGTACAGCGCATCCGGCGACCGCGCGGCGGACATCTGGGCGGCGGGCCGGCGCGCCGGTCCCGGCGTGACCCGCTTCACCGGGCTGAGCGCCGCCGGCAGTGTGCAATTTGAGACCCGGTTGGCCGGCGCCTTCAACGCGGCGAACATCCTGGCGGCGGCGGGCGCGGCGGCGGCGCTGGAGATCGGGCCGGACGCCATCGCGCGCGGCGTGGCCGGGACGCCGCCCGTGCCGGGTCGCATGGAGCGCATCGACGAGGGGCAGGCGTTTGTCGCGCTGGTGGATTTTGCCCACACGCCTAACGCGCTCTGGCGCGCGCTGGAGGCGGTGCGTCCGATGACCGGCGCGGGCGGGCGCGTGATCGCGGTGTTCGGCAGCGCGGGCCTGCGCGACCGCGCCAAGCGCCGTTTGATGGCCGAAGTCGGCGCGGCGCTGGCCGACCGGATCGTGTTGACGGCGGAGGATCCGCGCACCGAGTCGCTGGATGCGATCCTGGCGGAGATGGCGGCGGGCTGCATCGCTGGGGGCGGCGTGGAGGGCGCGAACTTCTGGCGTGTGCCCGACCGGGGCGCGGCGCTGGCCTTCGCGTGTGAGATGGCGCGCGCCGGCGATGTGGTGGTTAGCTGCGGCAAGGGACACGAACAGTCGATGTGCTTTGGAACGGTCGAGTATCCATGGGACGACCGGGATGCGCTGCGCGCGGCGCTGCGCGGCGCACCGCTGAAGACGCTGCCGACCGCGCAGTGATTTTCGTGTAGTGGGCAAACCGGAAAAACAAAGCGGGCGGGCCTCGATGGGTCCGCCCCTTCTCCTCATAAGACAAGTAAAGCAACGTTTTGTACAAGAAGCGCACCTGCGCGCAGTTGAAGGATATGCCTTCTCGACGCCGGTGCGCTTACATGTCAGCGGTAGAACGGTGTCGTGTCGTCTGGCGGGTCGCCTACCGGGGCGTCGCCGCCCGGCGCCTTGGGGCTGACGATGTACGGCTGAGGGCGCTGGTAGGTGCGCGTGCTGTAACCGTAGTTGTAGTCGGGGCGCGTGTTGGGCTTGGGCGCGGGGCGCGTGTACCCGCCGCGATAGGGTGTGTAGCCGGGGCGAGAGCTGGGATTGGTGCTGGCGCTGCCCGTGTTGATATCTTCGTAGACCAATTCTTCGTTGTCGTCCGGCTTGTTGTACGCCTGGCGCTGTTGGGATGCCGGCTGCTGCTGCGGCGGGCGGTTAGTCGTCCGGTAGCTCAGCGGCGGGCGCTGCCCGGTCGTGACGCGCGCACCGGTGCGGCTCGGCAGAGCCTTCGACCGGTCCGATGTTGGCGAACCGAGCGTAAAGAGCCGTTCGCCGGCCACGCCGAACGTGCCGATAATGAGGATGCGGGTCAGCCATACCAGGCAGGCGACGAAGATCGGCACGATGGTCAGCAGTTGCTCGCGCGTGATAATTTCGTTGCCCAGCGGGCGGCTGACCAGCGCGTTGCTGACCGCCCACCACGTCATGACGGCGTTCATGCTCGCGCCTAGGAACCACGCGCCGGTCAAGAACAGCACTTCCTTCGGCTCGTCGCGCCCCTGCTCCGGCGTGAAAAGGCGCGCCAGCCCGGCGAAGTCGATGGCGCAGAAGGCAATCGCCAGCACCGCCGCCCAGCGCACACCGAACACCTGCACGTCGCCGAGGATGGTCGTCAGCGCGTAGTCGGTCGTGGCGAAGTTGAACAACTCGAAGGCGACCAACGCAGCGGCGAGGATTGCGCCGATGAACATGCCGCGCTGTAATTTAGGTTTTTGGGTTGGGCCTCCTCGGCCCGGATAGACATAGGCCATGCGCCTTACCTCCTGACCAACCCGTTGCGAAATTTGCCTGGAAGGTGTATCTTCGTATGACAGGTTGGATCGAACGAATGTTCTACCCCAATATAGCACTAATGTTCTATTGAGTCAAGATGGATTCCGTGATTTTTCGTTCAAAATGGGTTTGTTTTGCATTGTGTTATTCCCCCCCTGGGTAGTGGCGACTCTTTGACTGATACCTCACCCCCCGGCCCCCTCTCCATCGCATGGAGAGGGGGAGAAGACCGCGCTTCGACGCTTCCGGCGCGCCCTCTCCACCCTGTGGAGAAGGCTGCGGCTTGCCGCGTAGGGGGTGAGGTAAACTCCGTCATCAGTCAACATGTCACCACTTCCCCCCGGCAGCCTTTCTCTCAAAACGAACAATTGCGTTATAGTTGGTATGTGGCGCGGCGCATCGAGGTGAAGCAGGTATGGCAAACCGGCTTGATGAAATCCTGGTAGTTGACGTTGAGGCGACTTGTTGGGATGGCGAAGTCCCGCACGGGCAGGAGCGCGAGATTATCGAGATCGGCGTCTGCGCGCTTCGTGTCGAGACAGGCCATCGCCGCCGCGTCGAAAGCATCCTCGTGCGCCCGGAGTGCTCTACGGTGAGCGCTTTCTGCACCGGGCTGACCACGCTCACCCAGGCGCAGGTCGCCGGAGGGGTAACTTTCAAAGATGCCTGTCTGCTGCTCCGAAAAAAGTATAGTTCGCGCTCGCGCGCGTGGGCATCCTGGGGCAACTACGACCGCCGCCAGTTCGAGCAGCAGTGTGAAGCGCGCGGCGTCAAATATCCGTTCAACAGCACACACCTTAACGTCAAGAACCTGTTCGCGCTCGCGTATGGCCTCTCACAGGAGGTCGGCATTGATCGCGCCCTGGAGATGCTTGGCCTGCCCTTCGAGGGTACGCAGCACCGGGGCGCCGATGACGCCTGGAACATTGCGCGGGTTTTATCTATACTGTTGTTACGAAGTAGAGACGGGAGTGGTTAAATGGCGGAGGAACAGGAGAAACAGGAGGAACAGGAGGAACAGAAAGCCCAGGCCGGCGCTGTTGTGATCCTGGTTCTGGACCAGGCGACGGCGCAGAAGCTCAGGCAAGATGCCCAGAAGATCGGGCAATCGTTCGAGTATATCGTCGGCGCGCAGTGGGGGCTTACGCCGGATCGCCCACAGCCCATCGTCCTGGACGAGGAGACTGTGCACCAACTGAACGAGGCGGCGGCGCACACGGGCCGCTCGCTCGTCGAGGTGATCCGGGAGCACTTAGGCGACTTGCAAGCCGAAGGACGACGCTCTATGTTCGTCAAACAAGAGAGGGTGCGGGATCGTTCTACTTTTCCATTCTCGATTATCGGTCTGGGGTCGTATGAAGGCGAGGACGATGTCTCTGAGCGCGCGGATGAAATCTTAGCTGCCGAGATCGATTCGGAGGAAGGGTGGAGAGGTGGGCGGTGAGGGCAATATTAGACAGCGGCTATCTCTTTGCTCTGGCTAATGTCAAAGATCGCAATCACGAGCGGGCGGCTGCTGTAGCAGAGGCGCAGAAAGCCGAAGACTTGATTCTGCCCACAACGGTACTTACAGAGGCCGCTTATCTGATTCACTCTCGCTTAGGACATCGCGCCATGCGAGAGTTCGTTCTTGGCATCTCTAACAGCCCGGTTCAGTTCCAATCGGTGGATGATGCTGTTGGCGAATACCCCCTATCCCCAGCCCTTTCCCCCACAAGGGGGGAAAGGGGGCCGGAATCGCTGCGCGGCGGCTCTG
>JAFGMM010000074.1 GCA_016927535.1 Anaerolineae bacterium | reverse complement strand
CGCGCGCGTCGGCGTTCCAATTAGGGCAGCGCTCGCCGGTGAGGAAGGGCAGGAAGATCAGCCCGTCCGCGCCGGGCGCGAGCGCTTCGGCGGCGCGCTGTTCGTCCTCCACCGCGCCGAATACGTCGTGATACCAGTTCAGCACCAAGCCGCCGTTGTTGATCGCGCCGCCCACCAGGTAATCGCCGCCCGGCGCCAGGTAGCACCAGGTTTTCTCCTGCGGGTGCGTGAAGGTATGCGCACTCACCGTGCCCGCCGCGCCATCACGCGCCGCCACGAAGCGCACCGCGCCGCTGGTGCCGACGGTGAGCGCCGCACATCCCGGCGCGACCGCGCCCGCCCCGATGTTCGCCAATGCGCCGTCGCTGCCGCCCAGCACGATTACCGCGTCGTCGGGCAGACCGATTTCGGCGGCGACGCCGGGCAGGATGGGGATTTGAGTCGCGGAGGGCCGTATCTCCGGGAGCTGCGCCGGCGCAACCCCGGCAAGCGCGAGCGCTTCGGCGTCCCATGCCAGCGCGCCGATATCCAGGCAGCCGGCGCCTGACGCAATCGACGGCTCGGTGAGCACGCGCCCGGTCAGCCGGTAGATGAGGTAGTCTTTGAGACTCAGCCACCGGCGCGCCGCCGCAAAGATATCGGGCCGGTGGTCGCGCAGCCACAGCAGTTTCGCCAGCGGGTACATGGCCTGGAGCGGGCAGCCGGTGCGCCGGTAGAGCGCGGTCGCGTCGATGCGGGCGCGCAGGTTGCGCGCGGCGGCGGCGCTGCGCGTATCGGCCCAGATGAGCGCGCCGCTCAATGGCCTGACGTCCGCATCGACCGGGAGCAGGCTGTGCAGCGCGCCGCTGAAGCTCAGCGCGCGCACCCGCCCGGCAGCGACGCCGCTCGCATCGAGCGCTGCGCGCAGCGCGCGCACCACGCCGTCCCATACTGCGCCGGCGTCTTGTTCGGCCCAACCGGGGCGCGGCGTCTGTACCGGGTACGCGCCGGAGCCGATGCCGAGAATGCGCGCATCCGAATCGGCCACGACGACCTTACAAGCGGTGGTGCCGGCGTCCACGCCCAGGATGACGGGTTCGGTCGTTGCCATTGCGAAGTCTCTCCCACAGGTTACAGGACGAGGTTACATTCAGAAATTATAACATGCCGTTCACGAGTTGGTAGCTCCACAGAATAACGTGGCGTCGGTTTCTTGCGTAGATTGATGCCCATATATGGGGTTAGTCGGCGATCACACCGCCGTATGTATGGGCGGCTGCGTGAAACCCGCCCCTACACCCACCCGGCGACCACGCGATACCGTCGAGCTACCCACGAGTTTAATCAGAAGCCCAGAAGTGTATAAAGTGGCGAATACCGCTAAAATGAGGATGTCTTACTTTAAGCGATGGGACCGTAAGGCCGATGATTCGTATTGCACTGATCGACGACCACCCGCTCATGCTGAAGATCGTGCGGCAGGAGCTAAGCCGTGACCTGGATTTGAACATCATCTGGGACACGACCGACTCGAACCAGATGACCGCGCTGGTGAACAGCGACCCGCCGGACGTGCTGGTGATGGACCTGGCCTTTGCCGGGCAGGGCTTCGAGCCGGTCTCGGCGGTGCGCGACCTGCGCGCGCGCTTCCCGCAGATGGCGATCCTGGTGCTGACCGCTTACGACGACCCGCTGTGGGTCGAGGAACTGCTCAGCGCCGGCGTGCAGGGATACGTGGTCAAAAGCGACGACTTCTCGCTGCGCCTGGCGGAGGGCATCCGGGCGACGGCGCAGGGGCGCACCTTCCTTTCGCCGACCGCGGCCGGCGGGCTGGCGGCGGCGCGCCAGAAGTACACCCTCACCCCGCGCGAGCGCGCCATCTTGCGGCTGGCGGCGGAGGGGCGCTCGAACCCGGAAATCGCGGGCATTCTCGGCATCGCCGACGGCACGGTGCGCAACCACGTTTCGAACATCTACACGAAGTTGGGCGTCGATAACCGGGAGGCGGCGGTCCGCGCGGCGCAGAGCTTACGCGAACTGCCCAGACCCGGCGCGAATCTCCGCCACGAACTGCGCACGCCGCTGCATACGCTGATGGGCCTGGCGCGCCTGTTGCAGACCAAGCTGGCGCGGCAGGGCCGGCTTGAGGAAGCCGACGCCGGCGAGTTCTTGCAGCAGATCGTGTTGGAGGCCGAACGGCTCGATGGATTGATTGACGACTTGACGTAGACTGCTTTCCTCTCTAACTTTCGACATCTATTATTCAATTCTGGAGAGATTGAAGACACCTGAGCAACAAACGAACTCCTTTCTTTACCTTTAGCTAATATTTTCTGGAAACTTTCTGTTATTGATGTATACTTTTTTTGGAAGTGAAAGGAGAATTGCCATGGCTAGGCCTACTTGCCCTGATTGTTCCGGCCCGCTTCGTAAGCATGATAACCTGATTGTTTGCGACGATTGCGGGGCACGGTTTCGCGTCGTTTCACAAGACGGCAAGCGTAAATTGAAACGTGTTTCTAAGTCACAACCGCAAGTTGTGGTTCAGGCTGCGCCACAAAAGAAACCTGGTTGCGTCTTTCGCTTTGCTACCATCGGTTTAGTATTGTGGACACTGCTCGCCTGTGTAGTTGCTATAGGCACTTACGCTTCCACTGGAAATGTGATAGAAGACGCACCAGAAGCTGCTGCAACCATTGAGTCTCAGTATGCTGAGGCTGGCTCGACTCCGATCTTTAGCCAAGAAGCTACTGAGACGCTTTGGGGCGTAACTGCTGGGTTGGTGGGTGGTTCAGCGTTATGCATGGTTGGTTGCGTTTGGCTGGTCGGATTTATTGTGTTAAGCATCATTGCTCTCATTACGAAACCTTGATAATCAAGTTCCCTGGGAGCTTTGAGACCGCATGACATGACGCCATGAAGACCATCCTTTACGTAGAAGATCACCCCCCGGCGCGCCTGCTCATGCAGGCGATCATCGACGAGTTGACGCCGCACCGCCTGGTCGTGGCCGGCGACGGCAGCGAAGCGCGCCGCCTGGTCGAAGCCGCGCCGCCGGACCTGTACATCCTCGACCTGGACCTGCCGGATATCGACGGTTTGGCGCTGGCGCGGGCGCTGAGCGCGCAGCACCCCGCCCCGGTGATCCTGGTATCGGCCTATGCCGAAGCGATACACGCGGAGGACTTAGCCGGGTTGGTGCATGTCTACCTGGCAAAGCCTCTTGATCCTGACCATGTGGCAGAAACTATTCAGCGGACCCTGGCCTGAGCCGGAGAACCTGCTGCCGCCGGCCATCCAACGGCAGGCCGCGCAGCGCATCCGGGTCTACTGGCGCGCGTGGGGCTGGCAGCTTGTGCTAGGCGAGTTGGTGCTGTGGGTAGCGGCGATCTACCAGCAGACGTTTTACCCCTCCGCCTACGGCGCGGCGGCCATGATGATCCTGCTGGCGTACCTGCTGGGCATGTTCCCGCGTTTTGTGCTGGGCTGGCTGGTGTCGAGCCTGGCGCTGTTCCTGGCGCACGGCATGCTGATAAACGGCCTGGGCGCGGTGACCGCGCTCTCGTTCCTCATGCCTTACACCTTCGCCGGGATGCTGCTCTCCGGGCGGCGCCGGGTCTTCGTGCAGATGTGCTGCACGCTGGCGTTCTGGTTCAGCCTGATCTACGAGGTAGCACAACTTTTCCCGCAGCTTTACCCGCCGGGGTACATCCTGGTGGGCTATAACATCCTGCTGGCGGCGTTCACCTTTCAGACGCTTCGCTTTCTCAACCAGTTGGCGGTCGAGATGAACACGGCTTACGTAGCCGAAGAAATCCAGCAGCGCAGCCAGCAGCTTTTGGCGCGCGTGAGCCACGAACTGCGCACGCCGCTTGGCTCGGTGATGGGCTTCGCTAAGCTGCTGCGCCGCGCCGAACTGGCCGAGTCGCACCGGCGTTATCTCGAACAGATCATCGAGGAAAGCGAACAGTTAAACCGCTTGGTGAGCGACCTGCTCGACAGCGCACACCTGGCGACCGGCAAGGTCACGCTGAACCCGGAGCCGTGCGACGTGAACGCCCTCTGTGCGGCGGTGGCGGAAGAGCACCGGCCCAACCTGCCGCCGCCGGTCGCGCTGAAGCTGGCGCTTGCGCCGCAGCTTCCCACGATTGAGGCCGACCGGGTGCGGCTGCGGCAGGCCGTCGGGAACCTGGTCTCGAACGCGATCAAGTACACCGAGGCGGGGTCGATCACCCTCCGAACCGGTATGCGCGACGGCGCGCTGCGGGTCGAGGTCGAAGACACCGGCATCGGCATCCCGGAAGCGCAGCAAAAGCTGATCTTCACGCCCTTCGTCCAGCTCGACGCGCGGCGCATCGGGGTCGGGCTGGGGCTGGACATCGCGCGGCAGATCGTGCGGCTGCACGGCGGCGATATCCGTGTCCAGAGCGCGCCGGGTCAGGGCAGCACGTTCACGGTCGAGCTGCCGCTCGCCCCTTGAACCCGTTTGACGCGCTGTACGATACGGGCTACACTCCCCGCCGGCAGCCCAGGATTGTATTATAAGGACATAGTACAGAGCCGATATGTTAACCTCACCCCCCGCCGCGCTGCGCGCGCCCTCCCCCCTCTCCACGGGGTGGAGAGGGGGGACAGAGGGGGGTGAGGTCAACAGCAAGCGTCCATATTCAAGGGGCCGGCCCCGCTCTTACAATAGGACAGGACAACACAACATGCGGATTTCCCAGTGGTTGACGGTCGGCGCGGCGCTGGTCACGCTGGCGGTCGTAATTGCGGCGGGAGCGCTGCTCTTGCAGCCGCCGCTGCCGCTCATCACCGAAGCGAAGGTCGCGCACGACGCCATCACCCCCAACGCCGACGGTGACGACGACGCGACCCAAATCAGCTACCGCCTCGCCCGCGAAGCGGTCGTCAGCATTTACTTTGAAGACACGGCGGGCAATCGCTTCTACTTCCGGCGCGCACGCACGCGCACGCGCGGCGACTATGGGGTGCTGTTCGGCGGCGTGGTCGAGGGCTTCACGCTGCCCGGCGAAACGGTGCACGGCGTGGTCGAGGCGCGCCTGCTGCCCGACGGCGCGTATACCTGGACGGTCGAAGCGGTGCCGCCGGCGGGCGAGCCGCAGCGCGTATCGGGTGCGCTCGCCATCCGGGACGGCGACCCGGCGCTGCCCGACCTGATCGAGTTCACGATATCGCCGTCTGACTTCACACCCAACCAGGACGGCATCGCCGACCGGGTGCAGATCAACGTATACCTGCCGAAGCCGGCCACGCTTTCGCTCTACCTCGAAGGTCCCGATGACGAACGCATCTACATCCCCGAACGCGAGGAGGGCCGCAAACCCGGCGAGGAGGGGCGGCACGTGTTCGACTACGAGGGCGGCGTTGACCAGAACGCCGACCCGCCGCCCGACGGCACGTACACGGTCATCGCCGTCGCGGAGGACGACGAGGGCCAGCGCGTGACGCGAACCGGCACGCTCACCATCACGCTGGGCGGCAAGCCGCTTGCCGAGATCGTCGCGCAGCCGGTCGGCGGCAGCGTGCTGTACGATACGGCGCCCTACGACGTGCGCTACGAGGCGAGCGCCGGCCGGCCCGGCGCCCTGGTCGATATCCCGGAGGGCGTCGCCGCCACCGTGGAGACGCTGACGCTGCCGGCCGGCGATATGCTGGTCTTCAAACTGACGGTGTGGAACTACACCAAGGTGCCGCTGCGCACCAGCGGCCCGCCGCCCGGCACGGTCTACCAGCAGGACCAGCGCGCGAGTACGCTGGGCTGGCTCGAAGAATCGGGCGCGTGGCGCGTGGGGCTGGACTGCGACACGGCGGCGAGCGACTACCCGTGGCGCTGGGCGATTGGCGCGCCCGGCGACCTGATCGAAATGGAGCACGAAGGCAAGACCTATTACTACCTGCCATCGGGCGCGCAGGCGGTGGTGTGGGGCGCGGTGCGCCTGACCGATATCAGCGACGCGCGCAACCCGCAAGAGTGCTGGGCCGGCCTGATCCACGAGGACGTGGAGATTGCGACGCTGAATAACCGCGTCGACCCGCACTGGGTGCGTCTGGTAGAACAATAAGGAAAAAGCAATGAATGATGCTGTTGGCGAATACCCCCTATCCCCAGCCCTTTCCCCCACAAGGGGGGAAAGGGGGCCGGAATCGCTGCGCGGCGGCTCTG
>JAFGMM010000073.1 GCA_016927535.1 Anaerolineae bacterium | reverse complement strand
GGGGGCTGTGGTTCATCCGAGGCAACATGGTGCGCGACCTAGCCGCGCTCAACAAGATCGAGATTCTGCCGTGGGACTGGCAGGGCTGGACGCTTATCGAAGCGGATGATAAGAACTTCACCGACGCCGACTGGGAGCTGCTGGACCGCACTGCCGAGCTGACGCTGGCCGATAACAGCGCGTTCGAGGCAGTGCATGCGATCTACGCGGATAACGCCGGGCTGCGCATGCCGGACGGCTGGCTAGACCAGAACTAAAGAGTCGTTAAGAGAATAGGAAGATTTTTACCACAGAGACGCAGAGGGCACAGAGAGCTTCTTAAAAACTCTGTGGCTCTGTGGCTCTACTTTACTTTGAGGAATCCAATACTATGAACGCCGATGCCATCCGCACGCTGCACGACTACAACTACGCGCTGCACCGCAAAATCTGGGCGTGCATCGACCACATCACCGATGCACAGTTCGTCGAGGAAATCGATTACTCGCTCGGCTCGATCCGAAACCACATGATCCACGTGATAAGCGTTGATCGGCGCTGGATCATGGGCATCCGGGAGCAGGCAGCGGTCGCTCACTTGAAGCCGGCGGACTACCCGACGAAGGCCGCCGCACGCGCTATATGGGACGAGATCGAAACCGATATCCTGGCTTACATCCAAACGTTGGACGACGCCCAACTGGAACGACCGGTTACGCTCAAGGTCTCACGCCAAGCCGCCCCGATTGTGCATCCCGCCTGGCAAATCTTGGTTCACATGGTCAACCACGGCACCGACCACCGCGCGCAGGTCCTGCCGATCCTGCACCGCTTCGGCGCGCCGACGCTGGAGCAAGACTTTATGATTTACCTATGGGCAAGATAATTGCCGCGCGGCGTAGGCTAGGGTAAGATTTGAGTCATGCTCTGAGCGAAAGCGAATCCGGACAATTCCAGCGCGGGCGCAAACCACACACTCGCACGAGCGAGCCAGTGAACCAGTGAAGGAGAGGCTTTATGGCGAATTTAACCAGCGACATCTCCGCATCCCTGCTTGCCCAGATCGAATCGTTTGAGCCGGCCGTCGAATCGGTCAGCATTGGTCAGGTCCAGGAAGTCGGCGACGGCATCGCCCGCGCCTCCGGTCTGACCCAGGTTCGCTTCAGCGAACTGGTCGAGTTTGAGAACGGCGTGATGGGCATCGCCTTTAACCTGGAGGCCGATAACGTCGGGATCATCATCATGGGCGACTACGAGCACATCCAGGAGGGCGATGAGGTGCGCGGCACGGGCCGCATCGCCTCGGTGCCGGTGGGCGACGGGTTGCTTGGGCGCGTGGTCAACGCGCTGGGCGAACCGGTTGACGGCAAAGGGCCGATTAACTTTGCCGAATATTACACCATCGAGCGCATCGCGCCGGACGTGATCGAGCGCCGCAACGTCGATACGCCGGTGCAGACCGGCCTGAAGGTAATTGATGCCCTGATCCCTATCGGGCGCGGCCAGCGCGAACTGATCATCGGCGACCGGCAAACCGGCAAGACAGCCATTGCCATCGATACGATCATCAACCAGCGCGGCGGCGATCTGATCTGCATCTACGTCGCCATCGGGCAGAAGCGCGCTCAGGTGGCGCGCGTGGTGGCGACGCTGGAGAAACACGGCGCGATGGAGCATACCATTGTGGTCACCGAATCGGCCTCCGAGCCGGCGGCGCTGCAATACATCGCTCCCTACGCCGGTTGCGCCATCGGCGAGTACTTCATGGAAAACGGCCGGCATGCGCTGGTCGTCTACGACGACCTCTCGAAGCACGCCTGGGCCTACCGCCAGGTATCGCTGCTGCTGCGCCGCCCGCCGGGCCGCGAAGCCTATCCCGGCGACGTATTCTACCTGCACAGCCGCCTGCTGGAGCGCGCCGCCCAACTCAGCAAGGCGCACGGCGGCGGCAGTCTCACTGCGCTGCCCATCATCGAAACCCTGTTGGGCGACCTGAGCACTTACATCCCTACGAATGTCATCTCGATCACCGACGGCCAGATTTATCTAGAAGGCGACCTGTTCTATGCCGGCATCCGCCCGGCGGTGAACGCCGGCCTCTCGGTGAGCCGGGTGGGCGGCGACGCGCAAGTGCGGGCGATGAAGCAGGTCGCCGGCGGGCTGCGCCTGGATATGGCAAACTTCCGCTCGCTGCAGGCCTTCGCGCAGTTCGGCTCAGACCTCGACCCGGCGACCCAACGCCAGCTCGACCGGGGGCTGCGCCTGCAAGAACTGCTCAAGCAGTTGCAGTACCAGCCGGTGAGTCTGGTGCACCAGGTTCTGGTGTTGTACGCCGGCACCAACGGCTATCTCGACCAAGTTGAAGTGAGCCGGATATCCGAATGGGAGGGGGCTTTCTTGCGCTACATGGACGCCGCATACCCGGAGGTGGGCGACGATATCCGCGAAAAGCACGAGATCACCGAAAAGAACAAAGAACGGCTGAAGATTGCCATCGAGAGCTTTATGGGGACTTGGAGCTAAGCGCGTATGGCAACCGCACGCGAGATCAGACGACGGATCCGAAGCGTCAAAAACATCGCCCAGATTACCAAGGCGATGCAGGCGGTGTCGGCCTCAAAGGTGCACCGCGCTCAGACGACTGTGCTTGCCAGCCGGCCGTTCTCGACCCTGGCCTTTGCGCTGTTGGCCGATATTGCCGTGCAAACCCGGCTGCAGGCCGGCGAAATCTTGCACCCGCTGCTGGAGGTCCGGGAGCCGGTCGAAAGAGTCGCGGCTCTGGTCATTACCAGCGACCGGGGCCTGACCGGGCCTTATAACACCAATATGTTCCGCACGATTGTGCGCTTTGAAGAACGGATCGTCCGGCCGGTGCAGTATACCGTCGTGGGGCGCAAAGGGCGCGATTTCCTGATCCGGCGGCGCGCCAGCGTCGGCGCCGAATTTATCCACTTATCCGACGCGCCATCGATCAACGATATCGCTCCGATGGCGCGCCTGGTAATGGACGAGTTTTTGAGCCGGCAGGTAGACGAGGTTTACGTCGCCTACACCGACTTCATCAACATGCTCACCCAGAAGCCGGTTGTGCTGCGCCTGCTGCCCATCAAGCCGTACTCGAAAGAAGATATGGTCATGGCCAAAGCGCTGGAAGACCAACTCGAAAAGCGCGCGCTGCTGCGGCCGGCAGCGCACCGCGAATACATCTACGAGCCGAGCGCGCGGGTCATCCTCGATCAGATTCTCCCGCGCTTCGTGGAGGTGTTAATCTACCAGGCGGTCCTCGAATCGCAGGCCAGCGAACACGCGGCGCGGATGGTCGCCATGCGCACAGCGACCGAAAACGCCGACATCTTAGTCGATGAACTGACCCTATACTATAACAAAGCCCGCCAGCTTGCGATCACCAACGAGATGCTGGACATTGTGGGCGGCGCCGAGGCGATGGGCAAAGCGTAGACCCGGCTCAGGCCGGTACGACATTATATTTAGGAGGCATTATGACCGGAAAGGCGACCGGCAAAATCGCACAGATTCTAGGCGCGGTGGTGGATGTGGCCTTCCCGTCCGAACAACTCCCCGATATCTACGACGCGCTCGAGGTCGAGCGCCCCGACCAGGCCCCCCTGGTGCTGGAGGTCCAGCAGCTTCTGGGTGATAACTGGGTGCGCTGCGTTGCGATGGAGAGCACCGACGGCTTGCAGCGCGGTACGCCGGTTGTCGCCACCGGCGGGCCGATCAATGTACCGGTCGGTGAAGGCGTGCTGGGGCGCATCTTCAACGTTCTGGGCCGCCCAATCGACGGCAAAGGCGCAGTCGCCGCACAAGCATACTACCCCATCCACCGCCCGGCGCCGGCCTTCGACGAGCAGAGCACCACAACCGAGGTCTTTGAAACCGGGCTGAAGGTCATCGACCTGATCGCGCCCTTCACCAAAGGCGGCAAAACCGGCATCTTCGGCGGTGCCGGCGTGGGCAAGACCATTATCATCCAGGAATTGATCCGCTCCATCGCTTCCGAGCACGGCGGGTTTTCGGTCTTCGCCGGCGTGGGCGAGCGCACCCGTGAGGGTACGCAGCTTTACGGCGAGATGCAGGAATCGGGCGTGCTGGACAAGACCGTCATGGTCTTCGGCCAGATGAACGAGCCGCCGGGCGTGCGGCTGCGCGTCGGTCTGACCGGACTGGCGATGTGCGAGTACTTCCGCGACGAGGGCCGCGACGTGCTGCTGTTCATCGACAACATTTTCCGCTTCAGTATGAGCGGCTCGGAGGTGTCGGCGCTGCTGGGACGCATGCCCAGCGCGGTCGGCTACCAACCCACGCTCGCTACCGAGATGGGCAACCTGCAAGAGCGCATCACTTCCACCAAGACCGGCTCCATCACCTCGATGCAGGCGGTCTACGTACCGGCCGACGACTACTCGGACCCCGCGCCCGTGGCGACCTTCACCCACCTGGACGCGACGATTGCGCTGGAGCGCTCCATCTCCGAACAGGGACTTTACCCGGCGGTCGATCCGCTGGCAAGCACCAGCCGCATCCTCCAACCCGATATCGTCGGCGAAGAACACTACCGGACCGCGCGCGAGGTGCAGCTTGTGCTCCAGCGCTACAAAGACTTGCAAGACATCATCGCCATTCTGGGCGTGGATGAACTTTCCGACGAAGACAAGGAGGCGGTGGCGCGCGCGCGCAGGATTCAGCGCTTCCTCTCGCAGCCCATGTTCGTCGCACAGCAGTTCACCGGGCGTGAAGGGCGCTATGTCCCCATCCCGGAGACGGTGCGCGGCTTCCGTATGATCCTGAATGGCGAACTGGACCACATCCCCGAAGGCATGTTCTACATGGCCGGGCCGATTGAGGATGTGCTGGAGCGCTACAAGAAAGAGCAGCCGGCGGCGTAGAGTGCAAGGATACGAGGTCAGTTTTTTAAAGAGGAGGGACCACCATGCCCCTTGATGTCAGAATCGTAACCCAAGAGCGGCTTCTCTACGAAGGAAAAGCCGATATGGTGGTAGTACCGGGCATCGAAGGCGAACTGGGTATCCTGCCCAACCACGCGCCGCTGCTGAGCCGGCTGGATTACGGTATACTGCGTCTCAAACACGACGGGGACGAAGACGACTTCACGGTCTTCGGCGGTGTGATCGAGGCGCAGCCGGACCGTGTGCTCGTCCTGGCCGATGTGGGCGAGCGGTCGGAGGACATCGACCTGGAACGCGCGCAGGCGGCCCGCGATCACATCAAAGAAACCCTCGCGCAGGGGCCGCCGCCCGATCCGGGCGAGACGGCGGCTTTCGAGGCGGCGCTGCGGCGTGCGGAGGTGCGCATCAAGGTCGCGCGGCGCAGGCGCGGACAGCGGGCCGGGTCGGTCTCGATCCGCACAGAAGCGAGCGGTTAGCGGTTGGCAATTGGCAGTTGCGAGTAGCAGTGGGCGATTGGCTGCCGGATGCTAACCGCTAACCGCCAATCGCTGTCAGCTAACCGCGATTAGCCAGGTAAGGAGTTGGCGTGTTTTTCAAGCGTATTGGTATTGACCTGGGCACGACCAGCGTGCTCGTTTATCACGATGGCCGCATCGTCCTGCAAGAGCCGTCAATGGTAGCGCTGATCTATGACGAGGATGCCGAGCGAGAAATGATCGTCGCCTTCGGGCAGGAGGCGCGCGATATGTATGGCCGGACGCCGGAGAATGTGGACGTGATACGCCCTCTGCAAGGCGGCGTCATTGCCGACGGCGACGTGACGACCGAAATGCTCGGCTACTTCATCAACCGGCTGTCCGGGCGCGTCATGCGGCTGTTCAAACCAACCGTCATGATTAGCGTGCCTTACGGCGTGACCAGCGTCGAACACCGCGCCGTGAAAGATGCGGCGGTCGATGCCGGGGCGCGCGAAAACCAGACCTACCTGCTGCCGCAGCCTTTGCTGGCAGCAATCGGCGCCGGGCTGCCGGTGAACGCGCCGGCGGGCAATATGGTCCTGTGCTTGGGCGGCGGCATCACCGAGGCGGCAGTCGTTGCGATGAACAGCGTAGTCGTGGCCGAGTCGGTGCGCGCAGCCGGGATGAACCTGGACGAAGCCATCATCAACTACGTGCGGCGCAAGTACAGCCTGGTCATCGGCGAGATGACCGCCGAGGCGGTCAAGATTCAGATCGGCGCCGCCCTGCCACTGGAAGAAGAATACACGATGGAAATCCAGGGGCGCGACCAGGTGGGCGGGCTGCCGCGCACGGTTACGATCACGAGCGGCGAGGTCGCCGAAGCAATTGTCGAACCGCTGGCGATGATCGCCAACTGTGCCAAAAACGTGCTGGAAGCCACGCCGCCCGAACTGGCGTCGGACATCATCGACCGGGGCATGTGCCTGACCGGAGGGACGGCGCTGCTGCGCTCGATAGACCGCTACATCACCCAGGAAACCGGCGTGCCCGCTTACGTCGCCGACGAACCGATTATATGCACGGCGGTCGGCGCGGGGCGTGCGCTGGATAACCTGGAAGTGCTGCGGCGCACCGTCCGAACCTGACGAGCACCGCCGACACCGGATAAGCTCGACCGCCGGACCCAGGTCCGGCGGCTTGGCATACGGGCATCGGCAGGTGCAGCGCGGTTAGGTGCGCAGGTAATAGGTCATGTGTTGGAGGTGAATCACCGGGTCAATGTCCTGCACGTGCACGTAGTCCGGCACGACCAACCGGATCGGCGCATAGTTGAGGATGGCGCGCACGCCGCCGGCGACGACTCGGTCGGTGACCGACTGGGCAGCAGCGGCAGGCACGGCGATCATGGCGATCTCGATCCGGCGCGCGCGCAGTTCCTCGACCATGCTTTCGCCGGGTTTCACGACCAGGCCGCCGATCTGAGTTCCGATGATGTCGGGATCGTTGTCGAAAATGACATCGACGTGAAAACCGCGCGGTCCAAAACCTTTATAGCCGGCCAGCGCCCGGCCCAGGTGCCCGGCGCCGATCACGGCGACCGTCCAGTCGCGGTCTACGCACAGGATGCGGGCAAGCTGTTCGCGCAGGTAAGGAACCTGATAGCCGGTGCCCTGCTTGCCGAATTCGCCGAAGTGCGACAGGTCTTTGCGGATTTGGGCCGAGCTAATGCCGAGCTGTGCGCCGAGTTCGTGCGACGAAGTAATCGGCACGCCGTCCTGCTCCAGGCGGGCGAGCGCGCGCAGATAAAGGGGCAGTCGTCCGATGACGATATCGGGTACGGAATCTGACACAGCCGGCCTCCTTCACATAATAACGATACGTCAATCGTTTGTGCATTCTATCACAGATTGACAAGAAAAATAAAGCACAGCCTGCAATCCCAATCGGTGACCGGGATTGCAGGCAAACCGGGGTTCGGGCAGCGAGGAAAGGATCAATCCCGCTGATACATCAGCCAGGTCATGAGAAAGTAACCGGTCGCCGAGAGCCCCCCCAAAATACCCGGCAAACGCGACTTCGGATTCCGGGAGGCCATCGCCGCGAAAAGCGGCGCGACGAACGTGATCGCTCGAGTAATGAGCGTGCCGAGGTGACGGTTGTGACTGATCCAGGCGGCTTTGCTGGCCGACTCGGCGTACTGGGGTGCTGAAAACACCCATATGCTGTCCATGACGATGAACAGCGCCGCCGCGCCCAGCATAAGCGTGAACGCCGTCGAACCTTCCGGCTGCATGAGCATGACGATGATGACCATCAGCAAGGTGAAGATGCGCCAGAACAGAAAGACCAACAGCAAAGCATCGCCCAGTTCGGCCGGCCAGAGGCGGGCAAGAATAACGTCCATAAACTAACTCCTGATTGTGAGCAGGTTATCTCTACTACTATACTATCTAAACCGGTAAACTATGCAAAAACAAAAATGAGGTGATTCTTTGGACCGACCTTCTGTTTTGGTTCTCTTCGATATCGACGGCACCCTGCTATCGCCGAAGGGCTGCGGGCGCGCTGCGATGGAAGCCGCGCTGTGGGAGGTCTTCGGGCAGACCGGCGCCATCGACCGAATCCGGTTCGATGGGAAGACCGATTGGCAAATCCTGGTCGAAGCGCTGGGACTGGACGCGCAAGAAGTCGCCCAGTGCCTGCCGGTCTTCGAGCGGGCCATGCGCGACCACTTGGTGCGCATCATCGGTAAGCACGCCGTCGAGCCGTGCCCCGGCGCGCCGGCGCTGGTCGCGGCGCTGGCGGCAGAACCGCGCGCCGTGCCGGGCATCCTGACCGGCAACCTGAGTCTGACCGCGCCGGTCAAGCTGCGCGCGGCGGGCTTCGACCCGGCACAGTTCCGGGTGAGCGTGTATGGCTCGGATGCGCCATGGCGACACCTGCTGCCGGCGCTCGCGGCGGAGCGCGCGCACGCGCTGACCGGCGTTCGTTTCGGTGGGAAGCAAGTGGTCATCGTCGGCGATACCCCTAACGATGTAGCCTGCGGGCGCGGCGTGGGCGCGAAGTCGATTGCGGTGCTCACCGGAGCCGGGGGGCGGGCAGACCTGGATGCGGCGCAGCCCGATTACCTGTTCGATGATCTGCGCGACGCCGAAGTAGTGATGGCGGCGATTTTTTCATAGCAGCAGCGAAGGAGCTAATATGTTCGGCTTTCGATATATCGACTTTAGACAAAAAGAAAGGCGAACTGTGAGTTGAAACACAGGCCGCCCTGGGGTAGAAAGTTGAGTATGAAAAAAACAACT
>JAFGMM010000072.1 GCA_016927535.1 Anaerolineae bacterium | reverse complement strand
TCCACGTCGATGACGGCTACCTCGGCGCGGGCTACGCCGTCGTCGGCGATACCGAACGGGAAGCGATCAAGCGGCTGGCGCGCACGGAAGGCTTGCTGCTCGACCCGGTGTACACCGGGCGCGCGCTCGGCGGGCTGCTGGACCGCATCGCACAGGGCAAGCACAAAGGCGAGAAAATCCTGTTCTGGCACACCGGCGGCACGGTGGCGCTCCCGGCGTTCCGAGAGGCGCTGTTCGATTAGCGAGGCTTAGCCGTGCCCTTGCAGCATCGTGATTTGGTCACGGTGCACCAGCGCTAACGGGAACTGGCGCGGCAGCGCCGGACGAATGGGGACCAGCGGGTGAACTTTCGCATCTAGGACCGGCAGGAAAAACTCCTTGAGGTCTTCGTATACGTCGGCGAAGCGGTCGTCCGGTCCCAGCGGCAGGTCGCCGCGAACGGCAAAGCGCGCCGTGTAGACAATCGCAGGGCGGCGGCCGGCGCGCAGCTGGTAGTCGTCCTGCGCCAGCATCTTGGGAAACGCGACCAGCTGGCAGGTCTTGCGGATCAACACCAGTTCGTCGGCTTTCATTTGCGCAGCGACATTCTGGGAATAAAGCGCCTGCGCGTGCACCTGGTGCAGCATCATCGTTTCGATCTCGGCGTTATTCAGGGTAACCTGCGCCACACCCTTGAAACGCAAATCGCCTTGGAGCAAGAATTCCTCGGTGACGATGTACACAGGGAAGGGGCGTTCATTAAGTTGAGCACCTGCGACCATCATGCCTCCTCGCGCCGGGTGGCGCCGCGTGTCGTTCTATTTATCGTCGCTAAGCAGCGGGTTTTTGTCAAGTCTTCTTTTCCGGGATGATTTGGAGCACATTGTGCGCCAGAACTCCCCCGGCCCGGCGACCCTCTCTATTGGCGAATTCACTAATTGTGGTGGCAACCCTATGACGAACCGTGTAGAATTTTATGCAACTTCGCCGTGGCAAGGTTATAATCTTTTTAGGGAGATATTCATCTGAGTTGAGTTGAAAGGAGAGCCTATCGGGGGAGATTTAATCTGAGGCTTCCGCAAGCTCAAAAGGATCATACCAACTACGTACAAAGGAGAACATAAATCATGCGCAAGACTTTGATGACTCTGTTCATCATCACGATGCTGGCTGTGCCGTTTACGGCGTTTGCCCAGGAAGACGGCGAAACGCTCATCATTATGACCAGTGACGACGCGACCACCTGGAACTGGCTGCTCGGCAGCGAGAGCGGCTCCTCCAGCGCCAACACTTACCTCTATGTTGGCCTGACCGCGATGGACCCCTTCACCGGCGAGATTATTCCCTCGGTTGCCAAGAATTGGGAGACATCCGAAGACGGCAGGACCTACACCGTTTACATGCGCGACGATGTGACGTGGTCCGACGGCGAGGTCATCGACGCCTACGACGTGAAATTCACCTTCGACGCGCTGCGCTCTGACGTCGTTGGCAGCCCCTACGCCAGCCAGTACGACATCGAGAGCGTGGAAGTCATCGACGACTTCACCGTACAGATGACCTTCCCGGACGCCAACTGCGAAGCCACCGGCCAGCTTGGTTTCGGCATTCTGCCGTTCCATGTCTTCGTGCCCAGCCAGGATTTCGCCGACATCGACTGGGAGGCGTTCATCAACCATCCCTTCAACCTCAGCCCCACCGTCTCGGCCGGCGAGTACATGTTCGCCGAGTGGGTGCCGGACGACTACATGAAGTACACGCCGAACTCGAACTTCGTCCCGCTGTATCCCAACGTGCAGACCCCGGCGAACATCGAAAATCTCTACCGCCGCGTGATCGTCGATACCAACGCCCAACACCAGGCGTTCCGCGCCGAAGAAGTTGACTACGGTTCGGTCGGTATTGAGGGCCTGAACGCGCTCAAGGATGAGCCGTTCTTGAACTTCGCCGAATACAACAACAAGACCACCACCTACTTCTTCCTGTTCAACAACGCCGACCCCACCAACCCGCAGCCCGCTTACGACGAAGCCGGCGACCCGATCGCGCAGGACCCGCACCCGATCCTCGGCGACGTGCGCGTGCGTAAAGCGCTGGTGATGGGCTGGGACCACGACGCCGGCATCGACGCCGCCCTGGAAGGCCACGGCTCGCGCGTCAGCACCCCCATCCCGCCTTCGATGGGCTGGGCTTATAACTCGGAACTCGAACCCTATCCCTTCGACGTTGAAGGCGCCATCGCGCTGCTCGAAGAGGCCGGCTGGATGATGAACGAGGAAACCGGCATCCGCGAGAAAGACGGCGCGCCGTTGAGCTTCGAGTTCCTGCTCGCCCAAGGCGGCGGCCAGTGGGAAATCCTCGCGCTGCTCGCGCAGGATCAGTGGCGCCAGAACCTGGGCGTTGACATGGAGATCAAGACGATGGAATGGGGCGCGATGGTCGGCCAACTGATGACTCAGGATTTCGACGCGACCATCATCGGCTTCGGCGGCGGCGACCCGCAGCCCGACGGCATCGTGCGCTCGCTGTTCCTCTCCGAGAACGATATCCCCGACGTAGCGTTCAATCTCGGCTCTTACGTCAACCCCGAACTCGACACGCTGCTCGATGAGGGCCTGTTCATGCCCGGCTGCAAGACCGAAGACCGCCAGCCGGTCTACTACAAGATTCAGGAAATCCTCTACGAGGACGTGCCCTTCGACTTCATCTACATCAACACGACCATTCTCGCCATCCATGAGAAGGTCACCGGTTGGGATCCAGACGCGGCCTGGGGCCTGCTATACAACGTTGCCAACTGGGAAATCCAGGCGCCGCAGTAAACCGGGCGGGCCAGTATAGGCTTATAAGTGGTTGTGGCTTCCCGGTAAAACGGGAGGCCACATCACTTTTCAGTGGTGGTGGTGACATGTTGACTGATGGCTTGATTACCTCACCCCCTAGCCCCCTCTCCATGTCATGGAGAAGGGGGACCGGAGCCGCCGAAGCGCGGTCTTCTCCCCCTCTCCACAAGGTGAAGAGGGGGCGGGGGGTGAGGTATCAGTCAAAGAGTCGCCACAACCTACTTTTCCAAAATGTGCACTATTATTAATATGATAGAGCTGAGTTTGCGGAACGGATAAACAATTATGCGTCAATTCATCATTCGACGGTTGCTCCAGGCAATCCCTACACTTTTCGGTATCACGCTTTTCTCATACCTTCTAATGCTGGCCGCGCCCGGCGATCCCATTCAAATGATCGGTTTCAACCCAGATCTCGACCCGCAAGCGATGCAAGTGCTGCGCCGCCAGCTTGGCATGGACCAGCCCGCCATCGTTCAATATGTCTATTGGCTCATCGGCAACGACTGGGTGCACATCGACGCCGACGGCGACGGCGCGGGCGATTATGTCGATGTGGACGGCGACGAGATTAAAGAGACGCCGCTGATGGGCAAGCGCCAGGGCATGCTGCGCGGCGATATGGGCCTGTCCATCCAGTACAAACAGCCGGTGTGGGATGTGATCATGTCGCGCGTGCCCAAGACGCTCCAGCTTACACTTACGGCGCTGGTGGTGGGTTATTTGATCGGCATTCCCATCGGCGTCTATTCGGCGGTGAAGCACAACGGCGTATTCGACCAAGCTGCGCGCGTGCTGGCAGTAGTCGGCAACGCGGTGCCGGGCTTTTGGCTGGCGCTCATCCTGGTGATGGTATTCGCGGTCAATTTGCGCTGGCTGCCCACCGGCGGGACGCGCACCCTGGGCGGCACAAACGATTTGTGGGACCAGGTGAAGCACATGATTTTGCCGGTCACCGTGCTGGCGCTGGGCACGATTGCCGGCCTGTCGCGCATCATGCGCACCGAAACCCTGGAAGTGTTGGGGCAGGATTACATCCGCACCGCGCGCGCCAAGGGCCTCTCTAACACCAAGGTGTGGTGGGCGCACGCGGTCCGCAACGCTTTGATCCCGCTTGCTACGTTCATCGGCCCGGCGCTGGGTGGGCTGCTGGGCGGCGCGGTCATCACCGAGACGATCTTCTCGTGGCCGGGCATGGGACGCCTGGGGATCAACGCGGTTTTCCAGCGCGATTACCCGCTGATTATGGGCGAGGTGGTCATCGGCGCGATCCTATATATCCTGGGACTGCTGGTATCCGATATCTTGTATGCTTGGGTCGATCCGCGCATCCGGCTGCGGTAAGGGTGAGGTGAACGATTATGGCGACGGCTAACCAACCCATCGAACTGGGGACCGACCGTTCGATCTTCGGCGAAGCGCGCGAGTACAAAGAGCGCGGCTTCTGGGCCAACGCGGCTTCGCACGTGTGGCATGACCGCCTGACGATGGCGGCGATTACCGTATTGGTGTTTCTTACATTTGCCAGCTTCCTCGGCCCGCCCATCCTGGAGCGGTTTATGGGCCTGGACCCGAACGCTACCAGCATCACCGAGCGCTTCTTGCCGCCGGGCGAAGGTCACTGGCTGGGCACCGACTACCTGGGGCGCGACCAGATCATTCGCCTGCTCTACGGCGGGCGCATCTCGCTGGGCATCGCCTACACCGCCAGCATCATCTCGGTGTCTATCGGCGTAATCATCGGCATCGTCGCCGGCTATTACGGCGGCATCCTGGACGACATCATCATCTGGGTCGTCACAACCATCGGCTCGGTGCCGACCATCTTTCTGCTGCTGATCGCTACGACGGTTTGGTCGCCCTCGCCGGAGGTGTTGGTGCTTATTCTGGGCTTTCTGGGCTGGCTGGGCATCAGCCGCCTGGTGCGCGGCGAAGTGCTGTCGGTGCGCGAGCGCGACTATGTGATCGCGGCGCAGGCGGTGGGCGCGAAGACCTGGCACCTGATGTTCTATCACATCTTCCCCAATGTCATCTCTATCGTGATTATTCTCCTGGCGCTCGATGCCGGCTCGCTCATCCTCACCGAGTCGGGGCTGAGCTTCTTAGGCTTGGGTGTGCAGCCGCCGGTGCCGACGTGGGGGAACATGCTCACCAAGTCGCAGGAATACTTCGCCAATGCGCCGCACCTGGTCATCTGGCCCGGCTTGGCGATCACGGTCACCGTGCTGTGCTTCTACCTGCTCGGCGATGGCTTGCGCGACGCGCTCGACCCGCGCTCGGAGCGGCACGGCGGAAAGCGGGAGGGGTGATGCTGACATGGAACTGAACTGGGTTAAGACGATCATCTGGATTCTTACGATCGGTTCGATTGCGCTCGCCTCGTACATGACGGCGACGCCGGCTCCTGCCGACGAAGTTGTGCTGGCGGATCGCTTCGACCTGACTCCCGCCTTCCACATGAGCTACCCGGAGGGTTGGACGTTTCAATCAGGCGGGGTGGGCATCCTGCTGTTCGCCGAGATGCAAACCGTCTTCGCCTATCCGCCCCAGCCTGGTCCGAGTCTAGTCGTCTTTCGCTCCGATATCTACACGCTGGGTCAAGACTCCCTGGAAGAGGCGCTCGACGTGTATCTGCGGCGCGGGCCGCTGCGCGGCGATAAGTTCGCCGTTATCGAAGCGATCAGCGAAACGACCCTCGACGGGCGCGCGGCGCTAATGGTCGGCGTCGAAGGGCGCCAGTTCTCGTCAAGCCCGCTGATGCGCTCCCGGATTATCATCACGATGGCCGACGACGGCGAGCACTACTATATCTTCGCCGCCGATGCGCCGGCGGAGGACTGGGAAGAAGAGTGGCCGTTCATGGAGGCCATGCTGGCGAGCGCCGATATCCGCGAGTGAGCCTGGCCCGACCGGGGTCTTCTGAACCGTGCACGCAGCGGGAGTTTACAAGCAGCCCGCTGCGTGTTTTTGTTCTTGGCGACGGATGTTTACCTGTTCTTGATGTGTTCTTAAACAAGATGTGCTAATACTAGACTGGCGCAAATGAAAAATTGTTGTTAGTATACCCTCTATGTGGAGGTGCACAGATGACCAAAGCGGGCTTGATTGTCAGACAGGCCAATAACCCTACTCCCGCTAATCGAGTGTTTTATCAACCGGTTCGCGGTCTGGATTTGTGATGTACGCGGGAGGCTGGAGCGTCCCGCTTTTTGTTGCAAGCAGCCGCAGAGCGCACATCTGTCAAGATTGTGTTGTGATGGCTTGCACAAAGATACGCAAGCAGCTAAGATAAGGAAGTCATAAAGGCGATTTTTTAACGATCAGGGGAGGCCGTTGTGTACGGCAGGGTGCTTTTGCTGAACGGGAGCACATGGGAACCCATCGACATCATCTCGGTGCCGCGCGCCATTAACCTGGTTCTGTCTGAGAAGGCCCAGGTGGTTGAAGAGAGCGGGCGCTCTCTGCGCACGGTGAGCGCCAAGTTCCCCGTGCCTTCAGTAATTGTGCTGCATTATTATGTGAATGTGCCGCGCCGGGGTGCGCGCTGGAGCCGGCGCGGGGTGCTGGCCCGCGACGGGTACGTCTGCGTGTACTGTGGTTCGCGTCCCGGTGAGATGCAGCGCGGCCAGATCCTCCGAAAGCAAGACTTTACCGTCGATCACATTATCCCCAAGTCGCGCGGCGGCGTGGATGGGTGGACGAACACGGCCTGCGCCTGCTATATCTGCAACCATCGCAAGGGCAGCCGGCTGCCTTCAGAGGCCGGGATGAAACTGCGCTGGGAGCCGAAGACGCCGCGCACCAGCTACCTGGTGATATCGATAGGCAACGGCCCGGAGACCTGGAAGAAGTACATCGAGATTGACTGAACAGTTCGCCGACGACCTTTTGGCTTGGTTTGACCAGTACGCCGCCGATCTCCCCTGGCGGCGTACTGCTGATTCTTACTCCATCTGGCTCGCCGAAATCATGCTCCAGCAGACCCAGGTCGCCACGGTGACCCGCTACTACGAGCGTTTTCTCGAACGCTTCCCCACGCTCGCCGACCTCGCCGCTGCGCCGCTCGACGAAGTGCTGAAGCTGTGGGAGGGCCTGGGTTATTACAGCCGCGCGCGCCACCTGCACCGCGCCGCGCAGATGGTGATAGACGACTACGGCGGGCAAATGCCGCGCACCGCCGAAGCGCTCCAAAAGCTTCCCGGCGTCGGGCGCTACACGGCCGGCGCCATTGCGAGCATTGCCTTTGGCGAAGCCGTGCCGGCGGTCGACGGAAACGTGATCCGCGTGCTCGCCCGCCTTTACGACATCCCCGACGACGCCGCGCAGCCCGCGACGAAAAACGCGCTGTGGGCGCGCGCCGGCGCGCTGGTCCCGGCGAGGCGCGCCGGCGACTACAACCAGGCGCTCATGGAGTTGGGGCGCACGGTGTGCCGGCCGCACCGCCCGGCCTGTGATATCTGCCCGGTGCAGCCGCACTGCCGGTCATACGCGGCGGGCACGCAGGCCGAACGCCCGGCCAAGACGCGCCGCGCATCCACGCCGCACTACGACGTCGCGGCGGGCGTCATCCACGGGACCGGCGCGCACGCCGGGCGCATTCTCATCGCCCAGCGCCCGCTCGATGGGCTGCTCGGCGGGCTGTGGGAGTTCCCCGGCGGCAAGCAGGAGCGCGGCGAGTCGCTGCCGGACACGCTGAAGCGCGAGCTACGCGAGGAGCTGGCGATTGAGGTCGAGGTAGGCGACTGCCTGGTGCAGGTGAAACACGCCTTCACACATTTTAAGATCACGCTGCACGCCTATGAATGCATGCACACTGGCGGTGAGCCGGTCGCGCGCGGGGCGGCGGCTTTCGCATGGGCGACGCCGGATGAGATGGACGGCTACGCCTTCGGCAAAGCCGACCAGGCGATCATCAAAGCGCTGCGTGAGAAGCCGTTTCGTTTGCTGTGATCGGCGCCCGGTGGCCGGGCCGGGGAAAGATACCCGGCCACCCTCATACTTATACTTATCTTGCTCTTACCATCACAACTCAGCATTCGCCTTTACGAAGCCGGTCAATTCATCGACCTGGGTAAACGCCAGCGCCACCACGGTATCCGCGCCGCCGTAGTAGATGGCGATGCGCCCGGTGTCGGCGTCGTGGAGCGTGGCGCACGGAAAGGCCACATTGGGCACGTCGCCGACGCACTCGTAAAGCGTCTGCGGCGCGAGGATGTAGGGCCTGGCGCGGTAGATCACCTTCCACGGCTCGTCGATATCGAGCAGCGCCGCGCCCATGCTGTACACAAACCCGTTACATGAAGTCAGCACGCCGTGATAAATCAGCAGCCAGCCCTCGGTTGTTTCGATGGGCGTCGGCCCGGCGCCGACCTTGGTGCTCTGCCAGCCGCCCTTCGTCCCCATGACGTAGCGGTGCCGGCCCCAGTGGATCATATCGGGACTCTCGCTGTAATAGATATCGCCAAAAGGCGTATGGCCGTTGTCGCTGGGGCGGCTGAACATGGCGTACTTGCCATTGATCTTGCGCGGGAACAGCACGCCGTTACGGTTAAACGGCAGAAAGGCGTTCTCGGTCTGGTAGAAGGTCTTAAAGTCATAGGTGTAGCCGACGCCGATGGTCGGGCCGTGGTAGCCATTGCACCAGGTGACGTAGTAACGGTCTTCTAGCCAGCACACGCGCGGGTCATAGCGGTACTCGACGCGCGCGATTTCCGGGTCGTCGCAGACAAAATCAATCGGCTCCGGCGCGATCTCCCAATGGATGGCGTCTTGGCTGCGGCCAACACGGATTTGCATCTGGCGCGCGGTGTCATCGACGCGGAACACGCCCGCAAACGCACCCTTGAAGGGCACGACCGCGCTGTTAAAGATGCTGTTGGCGCGCGGGGCGGCGTTGCGCGGGATAATGGGATTGCCGCTGTAACGCCATGCCACCGCATCGGAGTCGGCAGGTCGGTCCTCCCAGGGAATGTTAGGCAAAGAGTCACCGATAATTGTATTGCTCATTGATCGTTCACTCCTTGTGAAGTATGACATACGAACACAGAGCGGCTGGAAGGATATCCTGTGTCACGGCCTGATAAAGCTCTGTGCAAATCGACACCAACTTTACACCCTTTTGTCAGAAAAAACACCGCCGTTCTGCCCTTTTTGCCGGGCCGCGGTTCGTGGTAAGCTGTTAAGCATGCTGTAGGCCGGCCACACTGCACAACATTGTGTTACCCGGACGGTTTTTGCTCAGCGTTCGCATACAAACCCTCCAAACTTCTTATTCCAAGTGATCCTACATACATAGCAGATAGGCCGGAATTTGCATTTGCATAATACTAACAATTTTGTTGTCTATTTTTGAGGTATGCTATACTGATGGTTCAAAATAATTATTTAAAAATTGAACTTCAAAAAGTCTATAGTATTGTAGGTAAATCTTTATAAGAATTTCGCGGCTTGCAGCAAGCGAACGAGCAAAATGGATTTCTTTGCCTTCTCCAGCTATGCTCACACATTGTCCGAACTGCGCGCACTATGGGATATCGTGCGGGATACCCACACGCTGCAAATCGCCGTGGTTGCCGGCGAAAGCGGATCGAACAAAACCGGGCTGATCGAAGAATTTTTACGTTTACACCGGGCTAGGTGTGTTCGGAGCCGAGGCGTAGGAATACCGGGGTCTTATCTTCCCCTACAACTCGCCTACGAATCGATCCTACAGCTCGACGAGGTGCAAACCCGGCTTCGCCAACCCTGGGAAGCCGCCCCGCCCGAATGGCAAACTTTTCTCAACACGCTCTACCAAGTCAAGCCGATGCTGCACCTGGCGTCGAACCCGGTATGGGAGCTTTCGATGACGGCGCTGGGCGCCGAAACCGAGGCCGCGCCAAAGCGCGAACGCACCGCGTCGGCGAGCCTGCCGGAACATTTTGCGACGACGCTGGGCGAACTCGCCCGGCTCGCGCCGCTGGTTCTCTTTGTTGACGATATCGACCAAGTTGACGGTTACACACGCGACGCGCTGGCGCGAAACATCATTCCACAGCTTCGAGAAACGCCGGTTCTTTGCATCTTTACGCTGGCAGACGCCGGACCACTGGAAGAATTCTTAAGCCACCTTCCCAGACACGATACCTTTCGTTTGCTGCCGCTGCAAAGAGACGAAATCAAATATTTAGTGAGCAAACAATTCCCAGAACTGCTGACCTCTGGGCTGGCGATGGTTGTCGAACACATCAAAAAGGTTACCGGCGGAAGCCTGGCGCCGGTTTTAGATATCATCCAGTGGATCACCAAACAAAACGAGTCGGTCATCCTGGCCCACCCCGACGCCATCTCCGATAATGCAGCGCTGCTCAAGGCGCAGTTTGAGACCCTGCGACCAAGCGAACAGGCAATCTTGCAGGTTGCGGCATGCCAGGGGCGGTACTTCTTCGCCGCAGCGATTGCCGAAGCGCTGGACAAACCGCGCCAGGAGATTATGCAAACCCTGAACCGGCTCGCCGATATCCTGGGCTGGATTCGGTTCGATACCAGGATCAGCTCACAGGGCCGGGTGCTTACCTGGTACGGCTTCCAGGCCCGGGTCTATCACGAAACGGTTTACCAATCCATACCGGACGACCGGCGGGCTGCTTGCCATCGCCAGATCGCCTATGCGTTGGAACGGCTGTACAGCGAGGATACGCCGGCGGTTGTAGATCAGTTGGCCTGGCAGTTTGAGCAGGGCGAGGTTCCCGCAAAAGCTGCCGCCTACCAGGCCGAGATGGCGCACCAGGCCAATAACCAGGGGAACATGGATCAAGCCTTGATCTATGCGCAGAAAGGGTTAGACCACCTGGACCCAATCGCCGCCATCCTGCCGGACAGCACCGCGCTGGCCTGCCGGCTTCTGATCGAACAGGGCCGCGCCTTGCAGGGCACCGAACGCTCGCACCTGGCAATCGACATTTTGCAGGAGGCGCACGCGCTGGCCGAGTACCTGGAGGACGGCGCACTACAGACCCAAGCCAGTCTTTACCTGGGCATGGCGCTGCTGAACCGTAACCGCCTGGAAGAAAGCACCGCCTATCTTTCTGCGGCGCTGGAACAGGCGGCGCGGCAAAGAGATTGGGAGCTTGTGATCGAAGCAATCGACAGTTTGCGCATCCAGTACGGGCGGCGCGGCCAGGGACAGCGTTTCCTGAGCCTGTGCAGCCGGGTCGCCGCTCTGCTCCAGGAGGAAGAATCGGCGGGCGCGCGGGTGGCGCTCGCCGAGATGCTGGCAAACCAGGGCTGGCTGCATTACCAGCAGAGCGAGCACGAGGCGGCGCTGGCTGCCATCGCGCAGGCGCTTGAGCACCTCGATGGCCTGGAAAGGCGCGAGCATTATCCCGGAGTCCATTACAAATTGCACCGCCTGAAAGCGATCATCGCGTGCGTGAACGACGACCCCGCACAAGCATTAGAGCAGGCAGAAGCGGCGCTCAGGTGGGCCGACGCAAGCCGGCTGCGGCGCAACCAAGCGTCGGCGCAGACCACCAAAGCCGCCGCGCTACATGCGCTGGGTCGCATCGCCGAAGCAGCCCAAGAATACGAGACTGCTATCGCGCTTTTAAAGCATACATCCGACCTGGATACGCTCGCGCTGCTCGAACAGAGCTATGGGCGGTTTCTCGCCGATACCGGGCGACCGCTTATCGCCCGGCAGTTCTTCCAGCGCGCATACGAGCACGCTTCGACGGTGAGCAATCTCTACCGGGCGCAGGTCGCCTTGAGCAGCCGGGCGGCGGTCGATAAGCTGCTCGGATACTTCAAAGAGGCGCGGGCCGACTACAAGCAACTGCTCAATCAAGGGATCGGCCAGGAAGACAAAATGCGCCAGAGCATCAGCCTCAACCAGTTGGGTGATCTCTACCGCCTGTTCAACCGCACCGGCGAGGCCAAACACGCGCACCGGCAAGCGGCGCGTCTCTCAGATGAACTAAGCCAGCAGGCGCAAAAGGCGCTGTCGCTGGATTACCTGGGGCGCGCGCACCTGGCCGCCTGGGAACTCCAGCCGGCCGGCGCGGCGTTCGACGAGGCTGCGGCGCTCTATGCCGCCGGCGTCGCCCCGGCGCCGGCGCGGCACCGGTCGGCGATCTTCCGGGCGCGGTTGGCGCTTTGCCGGGGCGACCGAACCGGAGCAACGGCGCTTTTGCAGCGCGCCATCGCCGGGCTGGAACGAGTGCAAGACTTGCAGTTTGCCGGCATCGGCCATCTGAACCACGGTCTTCTCCTCCTGTTGTCTGGCGACGTAGCGGGCGCGCTGGCGGCAGCACAGCGCGCGTCGGAGCATTTAAACACGGTGGGCGGCTGGCGGGTCGCGGATGCTTGTCACCTGCTGGCGCGCTGCCACCTGGCGCAGGGCGCATTCAAGGAGGCCAACAACGAAATAAAACGCGCATACCGTAAGTTTATGGGACTGGACTTGTTCCACCGCGTGCACCAGGTGGAGAGCACCGGACTGCAAATCGAGCAGGCGCGCGAAGTTAACGACATACAGCCATGGACACAACTCGATTCTAACGAGTTACGCTTCATATTTAATCACCTGGGTATCTAAAATAGGTGAGATTGAATTGATTTTTCATAATGCGTGAGATGTATTCTTAAGGGAAGTAATCATGAGTCACTGGATCGTACCTTTTATCAACCGGGAAGATGAGCTGGCACTCATTGGCAAACACCTCGCCGAGTGGAACACGCGGCGCGTGATCTTTGTCTGGGGCGAGGGCGGCATCGGCAAGACCCGTCTGCTCGACGAGGTTACCCATCGCTTTGGATCGCAGGACGTGCGGTTCCCGCTCAAAATGCTCCCTGCGCTCGACTTCGACGACGGTCAATATGCCTTCACGACCAACATCGGCGTGATGATCGCGCAGCACCTAGACGAGAGTATCTTTGCGCCGTATCTTAGTGCGCTGCATAAATCACACCTGGCCGAGAAGAAAGGCGCCGAAGCCGCCGCCGCCCGCCTGTCGGTGGATGTGGAGCGGTGCTTCGTCGAGTGTTTTAACCGGGCATCGAGCCGGCAGCGTGTCGTTTTGCGCATCGATACCACCGACGCGATGGAAGACTCGGCCTCGATGAGCTACCTGTTCGACATCATCCACACCTTCAAAAACGTGTTAATCCTGATCGCCGGGCGCAACGCCGGCCAGTTGTACGAGAAGTTCGGCGAGACCATCGGCGCCGATGCGGTCCCGTTGAAGCTGCGCCCGCTCACGCTCGGCCACAGCCGGGACTACCTGAAGCTCAAGCAGGACATCCTGAAGATCACCCTAGACCCGGACTGGATGAGTAAGCTTTTCGTCCTGGCCGGCGGGGTGCCGGTTCTGATCGACCTGGCAATCGAATGGGCGCAGCACAACCGTGACCTGCCCTGGATGCAGGAGCTATCGTCTGCCGACCTGGAAGCGCTCCGGCGCCGGGCCGGCGCCGGGGATGAGGACGCCCAGGCGCGCCTAGCGGCCCTGGAGGAGCGGTTCAAAGAGACTATTGTCATGCCGGTCGCCCAGCTTCGATCTAACATGGACTATCTCAAGTTCATCCTCGCCAAAGTCTACCCGCTGGACGTGGAGGGCGTCGCCGAAATGCTCGACCTGAGCGCCCCAGACGCCGAGGTCCTCTTCGAGCGGGCCGGGCATTCGGTCTCGATCAAGGCGCTGCCCGACGGGCGCATCAAGCTGCACGACGAGGTACAGCGCTTGGTCAATACCTACGTCTGGCCGCACCTGGATGCCGGCCGGCAGTGGGAATTCCGCGATAGTTCGCGCGCCGTCTCCTACCTGGCGCGCAAGTCGGATGCGCTGCTGGAGGAGGCGCGCGCGCTGCGGCGGCATGAGGCCGAACTGGTCGAGGCGGACGACCCCGAAGTCATCCGGGTCTTCAGTGAACTGCGCGAAAAACAAAGCGCTTTCTGGACGCTGCGCATCGAGCGGCTTGGCCGGCAGCTCGCCATCGAGGTACAGAGCGGCTACGCGCAGTTCCAGGAGGATTACCAACTGGCCTATAACGAAGTGCCGGGCGTGGTTTACCGGGAGGGGCTGCTGAGCAAAATCCGCCCTTACGCCGACTTAGATGCACCTACGCCCGATATCAAAAACAATACCTTACCCAAAACTCAGCGGCTTGAAGTACAATACCTGCTGGCGCAGCACGCGACCTCGTCAGGGCATTACAACTGGGCCGCCGACGCCTACGAACGGCTGCTCGGCGAAGTGCCGCCGGACAGCGAGCCGTACATCGAAAATCTCAACGGGCAGGCCAACCTGCAGGTACGCGCCGGCCGGCTGCAAGAGGCGCTGCGGACCAACGAGCGCGCATTGGAGCTTAGCCAGAAGTTGAGTTTGCCCAAGTGGGTCATCCAATCGACGCTGGAGATCGGCTGGGTCCACCGCTTGATGGGCAACCTGGACCAAGCCGTCGAGTTCTACAACGAAGCGTTTCGCTTGGCGCTGGCGCAAGACGACGACGAGCGCATCGCGTTGATTTACAATAACCTCGCCTACGCACACGCTTTGCAGCACGACGAGCGCGCCATCGACGAGATTCAGGTCGCCATTCGTGCCTGGCACCGGCTCGTCGAGCAGCGCACGGGCTACCGCTTCCGGCTGGGCCAGTGCTACAATGTCGCCGGCGAAGTCTACGTACAGATGGAAAAGCCCGGCGAAGCGCTCCGGTACTTTGAGCTTTCCTGGAGCATTTTTGCCCCAGAGGAGAGCGCCGCGCAAAGCGGCGACGTGCAGGAGCGCGCCGTCGCCGAGTGGCAGAGCCGGTCGCGCCAGGGACGCGGCTATGCGTACTGGCAACTTGCGATGGCGGCACGCCGCAAAGGCGATACGCCGGGCGAGCAGCATAACCTGCAAAGCGCGCTGCGTGACCTGACCTGGGCGGCAGAATATGCCACGGAAATCGACAGCCCGACGGCATTGGAGCGGCTGGGTGAGGTACACTTTGCGCTGGGCAACTACGAATCGGCGGCCCGGATATGGGGACAGAGCGTAGACGAGAGCCAGAAGGTCGGTGACGCCTACTCGGAACTCAAAGGGCTGGGGCACTTGGCGCGCCTGGCGTTCCACTACCCGGTTAAGGATTTCCCGACCTGGCAGGACTTCGAGCGCCATTACAAGCGCAACTATCGCCAGCGCTATCCTACCGCTCACTTCGAGACGTTGATCGGTCTGTTTTACACTTATTTGGGCCATTTGGCGCTGAAAAGTGAGGAAATCAACGATACAATTGACTTGTACGAGCGCGGTCTTTCTATGTTGAGTCAGAGGGGATCCTATTATCCTTTCAACTTAATTGAACAGCTCAACTTTATCGAAAGCAAAATCTTGCCTCGCGTGCGACCTGCCTCCGCGCGCCGGCTTGGCGAGGCCCTGACTCAAAAGTGGATTACCAGCTCACGCGATGTCGCAGCCCTGGTTTACTTCAGACAGTATGGGCGAGAGCCATGAATCCATAACGCAAGATCAAGGAAGGAAGACAATGACTAACCCGGTTCCACGCATCATACATCGCTGCACACCGGTTTATCAAATCTCGCGTGACTGCGACTGTGCGTGTAGCAACCCGGTTGGCATACCGTTCGAGAGCGCCGCTTTAGCGCCCGGCGTCCTGCTTCGCCGGACCTCTCGCCTGGTCGATATCCCTTTGTCGGGCGCATACTGTGCGGTAGCGGCCCCGCTGGGCGGCGGCGTCGCCGTGTTGAACGCGCCGGCCCGCGCCGCGCTCGCCGCGCTCCGGGAGCCGCAACCGCGCGCCGCCCTGCTGCCGGCCTGGGCGGCGGAGTGGGGCCAAACGGCGGCTGATGCACTGTACACCGGCCTGGTCCGGGCGCGGCTCCTGGCGCCCGTCGATGCGCCGGCGCCCGCCGCCGCGCCGCCGCACACCTTATCGGCATGGCTCCACATCACCGACCGCTGTAACCTGCGCTGCGCCTACTGCTACCTGCCGCACCTCCCCGCCGACATGACGCCGGCGACGGGCCGGGCAGCCATCGACGCGGTGGTGCGCGCTGCGCTGCGCCACGGCTACCACGCGGTCAAACTCAAGTACGCCGGCGGCGAGCCGCTGCTTCGCTTTGCACTGGTGGCGCGCCTGCACCGCTACGCACGGGCGCAGGCGCAGGAACACGGCCTTGAGCTGGCGGGCGTGGTCTTGAGCAATGGCACGCGCTTGACGGCGGAGATGGTCTCCGAAATGCGGGCGCTGTGCCTGGGGTTGATGCTCTCGCTGGACGGCGTCGGCGGCGACGCCGGCGACGCCGGCGAACAACGTCCCTACGCAGATGGGCGCAGTTCCGCCGGCGATGCTCTACGCGCCGTAGACTTGGCGCGGGCGGGCGGCCTGACGCCGGACATCTCGATTACGGTCAGCGGGCGCAGCGTCGCCGGGCTGCCCGCGCTGCTGCGCTGGGTGCTGGCGCGCGACCTTCCCTTTAACCTCAACTTCTACCGCGAAAACGATCTTTCAGCGCCAACGCCGGACCTGGCGCTTGAAGAGCAGCGCATCATCGACGGGATGCGCGCCGCTTACCGCGTTATCGAGGGAAACCTGCCGCCCCGGAGTCTGCTTGCCGCGCTGGTAGATCGCGCCAATCTCGCAGCGCCGCACCGCCACACATGCAGCGCCGGCCAGAGCTATCTGGTCTTCGACCCGCACGGACGGGTCAGCAAGTGCCAGATGGCGCTCGACGCCGCCGTCACCGATATCACCGACCCCGACCCGCTCCAGCGCATCCGCGAGGACCGGACCGGCCTCCTGAATCTGCCGGTCGATGCGAAGGCCGGCTGCCGGGAGTGCATCTGGCGCTATTGGTGCGGGGGCGGCTGCCCGCTGCAAGCTTATCGCGCCGCCGGCCGCTACGACGCCCGGTCGCCCAACTGCGATATCTACCGGGCGTTGTACCCCGAAGTGGTACGCCTGGAAGGGCTGCGCTTGCTCAAGTACGCCGACGCGCCGCAAAGTTAAGCGGCGGCCCGGCCTCACTCGCCCAGCGATTGGCCCTCCACAATGGGCGGGATTTCGTAATTCCAGTCCGGCGGGTAGGGCGTCAGCGGCACGCCGTAATAAGCTTCGATGATGCGGCGCACAATCGGCGCCGACACATACGATCCCTCGCCGCCGTGTTCGACCAGCACAACCACCGCGATCTCCGGGTCATCGGCCGGCGCATAAGCAGCAAACCAGGCATGCGGATAGTCGAGCGCAGCGCCGGCCTGGGCGGTGCCCGTCTTACCGCAGGTCGGGATTTCCATATTCTCGTAGCGCCACGTCGCCGTACCTTCCGGGTCGGTGGTGACCGCGCACAAGGATTGCTGGACCGCTTCCAGCACTTCGGGCTTCACGTTGACCTTACGCTGTGCGATGGGTTCCATTGTCCAGGTCGGTTCCTCGCCGATGATGCCGACGTGGTGCACCAACTGCGGCTGGTAGAGTGTGCCGCCGTTGGCGACCGCCGCCATCATGCGCGCCACCTGGAGCGGCGTCACCAGCACGTCGCCCTGCCCGATCGCCATATTCACGTTGTCGCTGTAAGTCCATGTGCCGTTTCGGGTTCGCTTCCAGTCGGGGTCGGGGATCAAGCCGCCATCCTCATCGACTTGTTCGATGCCGGTTGGCTCGCCTAGCCCAAACTCGCGGGCATACTTGGACAACAGAAACGGATCTTCCTGGTTCAGTTCGTAGCCGATCTGGTAATTATAAGGGTCGCACGAATAGGTCAGCGATTGGCGCAGGGTGATGACACCGTGACCGCCTGCCTTCCAGTCGATCCGGCGGTCTTTACCGTCTGGGGTGAACCACTCGCCGGTACAGCGGTAGGTCTGATCCAGGCCGAAAACGCCGGAGTCGGCGGCGGCGGTCATCGAGATAATCTTGAAAACCGAGCCGGGCGGGTAAACGCCCATCGTGGCGCGATTGAGCTGCGGCAAGTGGGGATCGTTCTGGATGGCGAGTAGTTCGGCCTGGGCATCGCGCGGGGTATCGGGGTTATAGATGTTCGGATCGAACCAGGGGTAGGAAGCCATCGCCAAGATTTCGCCGGTGCGCACGTCCATCACGATGGCGGCGGCGCCGGTCGCAACGCTGGCAAAATAGAGCGGGTAGTTGTTATATCCGTCCGAGATTGCCTGCTGCACGGCCAACTGCAAATCGCGGTCGATGGTGAGATAGATCGCCTGGCTGGGGTCTGGCTCGTCCTCCGCAATCTGCCGCAGCCGTTCGCCTGACGGCGTAACAATGCTTAAGCGCCCGCCCCGGTGCCCGGCCAAGATGGTTTCGCCCCACTTCTCGACGCCGACGCGCCCGATCAAATCGTCGCAGGTATAACCGCGCAGTTCCCACTCGCCGCACTGCTCCGCCGGGATGTAGCCGACATAGCCGATCACGTGGCTGGCAAGCCCGCCGCCGTAGTAACGGCGGGTGCGCCGCTCCTCAAACGAAGCGTTGCACACTTCCTCGAGGCGCGCGCCTTCGACCTCGTAAATGTCGGCGTCGATCTCGTCCACGATGGTCACCCAGTCGTCGGGGCGTTCGTCGAACTTTTCGCGCAGGCTATCGATCGACAGACGCAGCACGCGCGCCAGTTCGTGAAGGCACGATTCGTAATTAGGCATGTTCTGCTCGGTCACGACCACGGTCAGCACCACACCATCTTGATCGGCCAACACATGGCCGTTGCGGTCGTAGACGTTGGCGCGTGCTGGGGCGACCCGTTCCAGCTTAAGGCCGGCGCCCTTCACCATCTCGAAGAAGATATCGCTCGGCGACCAAGCCACGCGCCAGCCCTCGACCGTGGGCAGCAGGTACATGATGCGCTCCGGGTCGGTGAAGTCGCCTAAGACCTGGGTGCGAAAGTGCATATTGTAGGCAAAGCCGGCCGTCGTGCCCTGCAACACGCTCGCATTGAGCGGCTCGTAGGAGAGGTCGATCAGGGTCATCTTCTTGGTAGCTTCCTCGTAGAGCGCCCGGAAGACCTCCAGGGGATACGTGTCGCGGCTGTTGGGCGTGACGAGTGTGTGCATGGCGTCGTAATCGCCGTTCACCCAGGCATTCAAAAAGGTTTCGGCGACCGCTATCGCATCGTCCAGGTTAGGCACCGGCGTAACCGGTACCACGTTGAGCGGCCCGGATGCCGGCGCCGGGGTCGGCGTGGCATCGCAGCCGGCCGCCAGAAGCGCCGCCAGCAGCAAACCGGCTAGAACAGCGAAGGCATTTCGCATGGATGCTCCCTTTAAAAAACAAATGGGCAACAGACGATGCCCCGTGCGGGGCATTATAGCACGCCTGGTCGAAATGTGTCCATCGCTGGCACAGCAAAACACACCGGGCGGCCTTATCCGGCCCGGTGTGCTGCGTCGTCGGCGGCGGGCAAAGCGGCGTTCGCTAGGCCGGCACGAACCACGTACCCGACTTGCCGGCGAGCGCCTCGCCGATGCGCGCCGGGCTGGTGATGAGCGCCTTTGGCCCGCCCATCTCCAGGAAGCGGATGATCGCCTCGACCTTCGGCTTCATGCTGCCGGGCGCAAAGTGCCCTTCTTCCATATACTGCTTAGCTTCGGCCAGGGTGACCTTATCGAGCCATTTTTGGTCGGGCTTATTGAAATTGATCGCCACCCGGTCTACGGCGGTCGAGATGAGAAACAGGTCGGCGTGAATGCCGGTCGCCAGCAGGCCGCTCGCGCGGTCTTTATCGATCACGGCGTACACGCCGCGCAGTTCGCCCTTTTCGTTGCGCACCACCGGGATTCCCCCGCCGCCGGTACAAACCGTAATAATGTCGTTCTCGATCAAGCGGCGGATTGCATTCAGTTCGATGATTTGCAGCGGCATCGGGCTGGCGACCACGCGCCGCCACCCGCGTCCCGCGTCCTCAACCACATCCCACCCCTCGCCCTCGAACCTGCGCGCCTCCGGCTCGGTCATAAACCCGCCGATAGGCTTGGAGGGGTCTTCAAAGGCCGGGTCATTCCTATCGACCAGGGCTTGCGTCACAATCGTCGCAACCTCTTTGTGGATGCCCTGGTTGCGTAGTTCGTTGGTGAGCGCCTGCTGGAGCATATAGCCGATGCTGCCCTGCGTATCGGCGCCGATGATATCCAATGACATGGTATGCACTTCGTGCGCGGCAAGCTCGGCGCGGCGCAGGATGAAGCCCACCTGCGGGCCGTTGCCATGCGTGATGACAACGTTCCAACCCTCTTTAACCATAAAAGCAATGTGCTTGGTGGTCTCGCGCACTGCGTCCCACTGGTGGGACATTGCAGTTTTATCTTTCGCCGGGATCAGCGAATTACCACCGATTGCAACAACTGCGGTTAATCTTCCTCGTGTCGCCATATTTTTTCCTCTTAAAACAAAACTAAAATTCACCACAGAAACACAGAACGCACAGAGTTCTTAGCTGTCTCTGTAAACTCTGTGTCTCCGTGGTGAGAAACTTTAACCTCAAGCCAGCGTCAGCGCCATGATCGCTTTCTGGACGTGCAGCCGGTTCTCTGCTACATCGTAGATACACGAGCGCGGGCCGCTGGCAACTTCGTCGGCGACCTCAGTGCCCCGGTCGACCGGCATGGGATGCGTGAAGATGGCGTTATCGGTCATCGCCATGCGCGCGGCGGTGGTGGTCCAGCCGGTATAAGCCATCGCCTTCTCGATCTCGCCCTGCTTGTTGAACGCGCCGTCTTTGTACGCCTCCGGCGTGACCCAGTTGCGCGAGTAGACGACGTGCGCGCCTTCGTAGCCGGCTTCGGAGTCATCGATCTCTCGGAACGATGCGCCGTTTAGCTCGCAGTTGCTCCGGGTCCACTCGATCACCTTGGGGTCCAGGTCGTAGCCTTCGGGCCGGGCGATGGTGACGTTCATCCCGTAGCGGCTGGCGACGAGCAGCGCCTCCTGCACCGAACTCCAACTCCGCGCCAGCGCGCCGCTGGCCCAGGTAAGCAAGAAGTTCTTGCCTTTCAGGTCTTCGCCCAGCCACTCCTGCCAGCCCATCATATCGGCGAGGCCCTGGCACGGGTGATACTTGTCGTGCGCCATGCTGATGACCGGCACGTCGGCCCACTTTGCGTACTCGCGGATCATCTCGTCGCCCGCGCCGTAGTACGGCACCTTGTCCTCAAGGATGCGGATACCGATCCCGGCGGCGTAGCGCGCCATAACCTGCGCCGCGTCTTCGACCGTCTCGCCGGCCTTCGTGGCGGTCTTGAAGCGCCCAGCAGACTCGGTCAGATACTGCGCGTGCCCGCCCAGTTCGGTCATCGCCGCCTCGAACGAGAGCCGCGTCCGCACCGACGGGTTATAGAAAAACATTAAGAATGTCTTGTGCATCAGCAGGCTGGTCCAGCGTTCGCCGAAGCGGTCGGCCTTCATCGCTTTCGCCAGGCGCAATACCTCGTCGAGCGCCTCTTTGCTCCATTCCTGCGTGCAAATCAAATCTCGGCCTTTCAGGTCCATTTCGTCTCTCCTGATTGACTTAAGAATAATCACCACAGAGAACACAGAAAGCCTTTAGCGATTCGCCGCGTCTCTGCGGTGAACCCTCACTACCGCATCACCAGGTTCATCACAGCCTTTTGCACGTGCAGGCGATTTTCCGCCTCGTCGAACACGACCGAGCGCCAGCCGGGGCCTTCGGTCTTGTCGATCACCTCATCGGTGACCTCCTGCGTGCGGTCGGCGGGCAGGCAGTGCATGTAGATCGCATCCTTAGCGGCGGTCTCCATGATATCCTTCGTGCAAATCCAATCCTTGTACTGCTGGTTGATCGCCTGCGCCTTTTCCTCGCTGTCCTCGCCGACCGGCGGCTTGAAGAACACATAGGGCGCCCAGGCCTTCGGGTAGACCACGTGCGCACCCTCAAAAGCGTTTTCGAAGTCGTCAGTGACGGTGAAGGTCGTGCGGTTCATCTCGGCGTACTGGTTGCACGCCGCCAGGACTTCGGGGTCGAGTTCCATTTCGGGCGGGCGGCACAGCACCGTCTCGCAGCCCATCATGCTCGCGGCAATGATCGCGCTCTGCGGCACGGCGCGCGGCTTGTGCACGCTGGCCGAATACGCCCAACTCATCACGAACTTAACGCCCTTGAAAGCGCCGAACTTCTCGCGCACGGTCAGGATATCGGCGAGCGCCTGGAAGGGGTGATATTTATCGTCTTCCATATTCAGCACCGGGATATCGGCCCAGTACGCGAAGTTGCGGATCATCTCATTCGCCCGGCCATACACCCACTTCACCGGGTCGCCGTAGCAGCGGATAGCAATGCCTTCGCCCATGCGCGAGAGCACGCGCGCCACGTCGCTCACGCGCTCGGTCGTGTAGGCGATTTCGTCGCCGGGCAGCGCGGGCATGTACATCTTGCCGCCCGTGTCCAAATAGTGCGCGTGGCCGCCAAGCTGCGTCATACCGGCCTCGAAGCTGTTACGGGTGCGAATACTATCGTTGTAGAAAATCATGAACAGCGTCTTGCTGGGTAACAAGTGCCGGTGGTCTTCACCTTGCGCGCGGCGGCGCTTGAGATCGGTCGCCACATCGAGAATGGCCTCGACTTCTTCTTGGGTCCAATCCAGCAGCGTGATGAAATCCTTACCCCGGAAACCGTCAGTTCGCATGTTTTATTTTCCTCCTGCATGTTAGATTAGTACCCCGGCACCGGGCGCGCGGGGCGCAAGCACATATGAATCGACTCACCAATGATACACGAGGATGGGCCAGATGTCAGTATCCCCATCGCCAAACATTCCTCACCTAAGCCAAGTGTCATTTATCGCGGGGATCTGGCTGGTGCTGTGCGCCGAGGGCATCGCGCCCCTCCCTGCTCTGCTCTGGACTATACTCGCCGGCGTCGCCATCATCTACCCGGCGGCGCGCTTCGCCCGGACGCCGCACCCCGAAGCCGCAGTCTATGCAGTCGCCGCGATGTGCTGCCTGGGTGGGCTGGCGGTGCTGTGGGCGCTGGGCGCGCCAAAGGCGGCGCTGCTGCTGGCGGTATGCGGCGCGCTGGGTGCACTGCTGAGCATGATACTCGCGGCGCGCGGGGTGCGGCTGCCGGCAGACGCGGCATGGGCGGTATTCGTGGGCGGCGTGCTGTTTATGGAATCATGGTGGGGGCTGCCTGTTCTGATGTGGGGCGCGTGGCTGAGCCGGACGCGCCGCCGTGTCGAGATCGCCGCAATATGGGCGCTGGGCCTGGGGCTGGCGTGGGGCGTGTATGTGCCGGTGCTGAGCTTCTGGTCGTTGGTGGGATTCTTCGGCAGCTTTGCCGGTTGGTCGAAAGCATGGGGCACGGAGGGGGTTTTCATAAATATGGTATAATATATGTAGGAGTACGGCAGATCGTTTCTACAGGGACGAGCAAGTGACCACGGCATACGTCACCGACCCACGCTATACCGAGCACACCCTAGAAGGGCACCCGGAGAATGCCGGCCGGCTGTACGCCATCTGGCAGCGGCTCGAAGACGCCGGCGTACTCGATGACCTGGCGGCGCTTGAGCCGATGATGGCAAGCTACAACCAGATGGAAGCCGTCCACCAGCGCCGTTACCTAGAAATGCTGGAAATGAGCCGGTCCGGGTTGATGTTTCTCGACCTCTCCGACACTTACGTCCTGCCGGGGTCGTTTGACATCGCGCGGATTGCGGCAGGCGGCGTGCTGCGCGCCGTCGATGCGGTGCTGCACAGTGAGGCCGACAATGGGATTGCCGTGATTCGCCCGCCGGGCCACCATGCCACACCGCAGTGGGGCATGGGGTTCTGCTTGCTGAATAACATCGCCATCGCAGCTCAGTATGCCCGGCGCGTCTTTGAGCTTGAGCGCGTCATGATCTTCGACTATGACGTACACCACGGCAACGGCACCCAAGACATCTTTTACGACGACCCCGACGTGCTGTTCATCTCAGTGCACCAATACCCCTACTACCCCGGCACCGGCGCGCTGGATGAGACCGGCATCGGCGCCGGCGTGGGCGCGACGATTAACCTGCCGCTCCGGGCCGGTGTGGGGGATGTTGGCTACACGAAGTCATTTGACGAGATTGTCCGGCCCGCCGCGCGCCGCTTCGCCCCAGAACTGCTCCTTGTTTCGGTCGGCTTCGACGCGCACTGGAATGACCCGCTTGCCGGGATGCAGCTTACCCTCACCGGCTACACCCATCTCGCGCGCCGGCTGGTCGAGGTGGCGGATGAGTTATGTCATGGGCGAATCGTATTTGTACTAGAAGGTGGATATAATTTAGAGGTGCTGTCTAACGGCGTGCTAAATGTGTGTTATGCGCTGCTAGGTAAGGATAAAATCGACGATCCGCTGGGAAAGCCGCTTCGGGGTGAGCCGCCGGTTGATGCCTTGCTTGACAAAGTAAAACAGCTCCACCGCCTGGGTTAGGCCTCCTGGTTACCCCCCTTGCATTTCTCCCGCACCTATAGCATAATGCCCTTAGAGAGCTTAACGTAACGTTAAAATCAATGAGTAACCAGAGCCATTACTATGGCAGAAATCAGTCTAAAAAACTACCTGAAAGAATTGAATCTACTGCTGAAAAACGAAGCCCTGGATGAGCTGATTGGGCACTGCCGGCACATCCTGAGCATCTACCCCAAGCACGTAGATACTTATCGTTTGCTCGGCCAAGCGCTGCTTCACCGGCGCAGATTCCAGGACGCCTTTGACGTGTTTCAGCGCGTGCTCAGCGCCGACCCAACCGATTTCATTGCACACATTGGCATGAGCGGAATCTACGAAGAACACAACCAAGTTGACCATGCGCTCTGGCATATGGAACGCGCCTTCGAGCAAGACCCCAGCCATCCTGCCATTCACGAGGAAGTGCGCCGGCTGTATGGAAAGCGCGGTGACCCGCCCCCTGAAAAAGTACAGTTGACCTCGGGTGCGCTGGCGCATATCTACATTAGCAGCGGGATGTACGACCAGGCCATCGCCGAACTCAACCAGGCGCTTACAAAAGAGCCGGGCCGGCTTGACCTCCGGGCCTCGCTGTGCGAAGCGCTCTGGCTAAACGACGACAAAAGACAGGCTGCTCAAGTAGCCGTCGACCTGCTCAAACAACTACCCTACTGTCTGACCGCCAATAAGGTATTGGGTGAATTATGGCTCGGCTACGGGCGCATACAAGAGGCTGAACCTTTCCTACTGCGGGTTGGGGATATGGACCCGTACTGGGTGCTGGGGAAAGGCGCCAACGGCAGCCGGATTGATCCTAACACCGTCAGCATCGAAAAATTTGAGTGGACCGGCGCGACCGCAGCCGCAATGGCCGGCACGCCCGACTGGGTTGCCGACATCAGCCAGATCGGCGCCGAAGAAGTCCCCGATTGGGCGGTTGATCTGGAGGGCGAATCGCCCGGCAAGCTGTCGGTCGAAGAAGCGCTCGACTTCGATATGAGCGACTTTGGACCACCGGAAGACACCGGCAGCGATGTAGCCCCGGACTGGATGGAGGGCTTCGGCATCGCGCCCGCCCCGGCAGAACCCGCCGACGAGTTCGACTTCGGCCCGGAGGCCGGCGACGCCGGCGCGCTCGATTGGATGGATGACGATTTCGGCGTCGCGCCCGCCCCGGCAGAACCCGCCGACGAGTTCGACCTCGGCATGGAGGCCGGCGACGCCGGCGCGCTCGACTGGATGGACGACGACTTCGGCGTCGCGCCCGCCGAACCGGACCAGCCGGCTCTCAAGGAAGAAACGACCGACTGGTTAAGTGAGATAAGAGCAGACGGAATCGACACCTCTGCCCTGCCCGTGCCGGGAACAGGCGACATAGACGACGAACTCGGCGATGGCAGTGAACTGCATTACTCAACCGGTCTCACCGGTAAGTTTGACATTCCCGAAGAGTCCCCGGCTTGGCTCAACGACTTGGTTCCGGCGGGCGAGGTAGACCGGCCCGATGAACCAAGCGACCATGCCGGACCGGGTTGGGTGCCCGGCGACGATCTCGTCAGCGACATCACAGACGCCACCGAAACCGACGAAAGCGGCATGAGTTGGATGGAGGACGCCACCGAACCCCCGCTTGAAGATCTCGACATGGACTGGTCTGGCGGCTCGGATTTGGCGCCGCCGGAGGATATCGTCACGCCGCCGCCCGCCGCTCCAGACATCGCAGCAGCAGCCGGCGACATGAGCGATGACGATTGGATAAACAGTTTTACCGAGTCCGGCACCTCTACCGGCGAGGGCGGCGATGCCGATGACGATATAGATTGGCTCATCGCCGACGACACCCCTGGCGCTCAACCGGCGCAGAGCGCACCCGGTCCCAGTTGGACCATGAAATTCGCTGGCGAGTCGCTTGGCGTCACAGGCGATCAGCCGCCGCCTGAGGACACGGCCAGTATGGAATGGCTCAGCGGCCTGACCGAAGCGGCGGACCTCGACGAAGACGCCGCCGCCGAAGAAGCCGGCGACGCGATGGATTGGCTCGGCGGCGACGCCATGCCCCAGACGGCCCTACCTGAAGCAGAAGCCGCAGAAGCCGATGCCGATTGGTTCGACAACCTGACCGAAGCGGCGGACCTCGACGAAGAGATAGCC
>JAFGMM010000071.1 GCA_016927535.1 Anaerolineae bacterium | reverse complement strand
TAGCACGAGTCTGACTCCCCTCGCCCCTTGAGGGAGAGGGGTCGGGGGAGAGGGGGAAAAAAGCGCTTAAGTTGATGCATATGGGCGTCCCGCCGGGACGCCCCTACCGGTGAGGCGACTCGTAGGGGCGAGCCGGCGGCTCGCTCGGAAACCCCGCGAATTCCCGGAGACCCGATCATGCAGTCAACGAACCGGACAGATCGAAGGCGGTCGCGCCGAAGGGCGCCGGCGACGGCGTTGCGCAACTTGGCGTCTCGGCAACACATGTTGTAGACTAAAGGTTGATTTGACGAATTTCGTGCGAATGGGCATCGCTGCATCTTTCAAGCTCCCCAGACTCGTAAAACCTCCTAAGACAACGTGGTGAGGTGTTCCTGGTGTTGTCTGAGGTGGCGCTTCGTAATGGACAAGAAGAATTTTCCAATAAAGGATGGACGATGGCCTCAATATGGAAGTGGTTGACTCGACCGAGCGACCTGATACAGGACCCCGAACACCGCCGACAAGCGCAGTTGCTCGCGTCGATCCTGGCGGTTCTCACTCCTACTGCTGGGTTGGTGATTCTTTACGGTATATTAAGCACCCGAACAGCGCTGGACCCAAGCACGCTCTGGGCTATGGCTACCCCGGTTGCGATGGCGGGCGCTTATATCCTAAGCCGCACCCGGTATTATCGGTGGGGCGCAGGGGCGCTGATTGCGGCGTTTTTCGCCGCGCTTCATCTTCCGATGCTGAGTGGAGACGTTAGCCCCAACCAGCTTGTTTACATTATTGTGCCGCTGTTGTTGAGCGGCATTTTCTTCTCGGCATGGGTGGTGCTGGGCGTGGCCGTGGGCAGCCTGGGGGTGATGGGATTATCCATGTTGTTCGTCCCGGCATTGACGTTTGAGACCTATCGGTCTGCGATTCTGTACATTATTGTGACCGTGCCGGTTGTGATCATCTTCATGCGCCACCGTGACTTGGTGGAACGGGACCGGCAGGCCGTGCTCAAGGCGTCAGAGGCGCGGTGGCGGTCGCTGGTCGAGAGCGCGCCGGCGACGATCGTGTACACCGACCTGAAAGGCAGGGTTGAGTTTGCCAGGTTGACCGACGTTAATCTTGATGTTGCCGGCAAGACGTTTTTCGACCTTATGCCGCCGGAATATCACGACCAGATCAAAGCAATGATTGAACAAGTCGTTAAAGACCGGCAGCTCGCGGGCTTTGAGACGGAAGAAACTTTGCCCAACGGGCGGCGCGTATGGCGCTCGACGCTGGTCGGCCCGATCTATCAAGATGTGCAGGTGACCGGTTTGATTTTTCTGATCACGGACGTTACGGCCCAAAAACAAGTTGAGCAAGAACGCAACCGGTTGCAGCAAGAAATGATTATGGCGCAGCAGGAAGCGCTGCGCGAGCTTTCGACGCCGATTATCCCGGTGGCCGATGGCGTCATTGTGATGCCGCTGATCGGGGGCATTGATACGAGCCGCGCCAGAGAAGTTGTGCGCGCGCTGCTGGCCGGCATCGGTACGTATCGCGCGCAGACCGCGATTCTCGATATCACCGGCGTGCCTCTCATCGACAGCGGGGTCGCGGATCACCTGAACAAGGCCGTGCAGGCCGCACGGCTCAAAGGGACGCAGTTGATTATCACCGGGATATCCGATGCCGTGGCCGAAACCGTGGTCGATTTGGGGATCGACTGGAGCCAGGTGGATACGATGCGCGATCTGCACACCGGGCTGCAAGCTGCGCTGCGCACAAGGTAGAGGCGTAAGCGGACGCGGGCAAACTCACGAAGCGCAGCCGCCGGCGCGCGCCGGCCGTGGAGGGTGGATAGGCGGCCCGGCATATTCACCGGGGCAAGTTATGGCGCGCCTACTCTAGGTTCACGTGGACATCGACCGCTGCGCCGGGCGGGACGCCGTACACCTCGGTGAACGCGCGCATCACCTCGCGGGCGATGGCTTCGCGGTCCTGGTCGGTGTGTGCCTGCCAGGTGCGGCTGAAGTTTGCCTCGCCTTGCGGCGGCTGCCAGCCCAGCTTTTGCAGACGGGCGATCTGTGCGTTGCCGAGCCGCAAGCTCGCATCGAGATAGACATTGCTCACCGCCTCGGCGTACAGGTCGGGACTCCGGATCGCCCCGGCGAACTGGATGTAGTACATTCTGCCATCTGCCAGGTAAGCTTCGACGATGGCAAAGTTGCCGCCGCCGCCCTCGGTCTGGATGCGGCGCAGCCCGTCCGCGATTTTGGCGATGTTTTCGTTCATGTGGGATCATCTCCTGTTTATCTGTATGATAATCTGAGTTGTCAGCAGTAATTATCATATGCTTACTTTCGCAAGCTAAACCTGGCGGCGTGCGGGTAGGCGACGCTCCGGGGCGCGCTGCGCCCAGCAACGCGATTGCTTCTCCGTGCTTAACCGGTTAAACTGTGTTCAATTCTATAAGCCCACCGTGGTTTGCGCTAACCACAAAATCTATCGGGGAAAAGGGGATAGGGGATGTAAATCCTTGACAGAAAGGGTAAAATTGGGCGCCAGAAGGGAAAACGTTTCGCGGTCTTGTTCAGGTAAAGCATCATAGACGGAGAGAGTTTGCGCACGATGACGATTGTGCGTTTTTCTTCCTAAGTTGGCGATGATCTGACGAAGTACATAAGAAAAGGAGGCGTGAATTTAGCAAGATACGTATCCCCAGTTGACCGGCTAGTGATCCATATATGACACTAAGGAGAATTATCATGGCAAAGCAACTAAGTCGGCGTGAGATGCTCAAGTTAATGGCAGCAGGATCGGCTGCCGTTGTTGGTTCACCTCTCATGAACGCGGTCGCCGAGAGTGCGGGAAAACCACCCGCCCAAGACGTTATCGAGATCAGCTATTGGCAGGCTCCCATCTGGCGGCTTGGCAAGGACGTTAAGACGGTGCTTGGCCCCGGCTCGGACGAATGGATTTTGGATGCTATCGCGCGCTTCGAAGCCGAAAATGCAGGCATCAAGGTCAATATGGAATTGATTCCCTGGGACCAGTGGAGCCAGAAATTGGCGACGGCCTTCGCCAGCGGCGATCTGCCCAACGTGCTCTACAGCAACCTGGCGGCGGACCGCGTACAGGCCGGCCTCTTCGAGCCGGTGGACGACTACGTGACCCAGGAAATGAACGATGACTGGCTGCCCGGCATGCGGGAAAGCCTGACCATGTTTGGCCGCCTCTACGCGGTGCCGGCTTTCCCCAGCGCCGATATGGCGGCGCTCTCAAAGACGGCGTTGGAGAGTCACGGCGGCGCCGGCATCTTCGAGGCCATCGGCGAGGACCGGGGCGGCTTGACCTTCGACGTGATGGAGGAATACGGCAAGGAATTCGGCGACGGCGCTACCCGCTTCTTCTTCGGCGTCCCCACCGATCACGGCTCGGTCGTCTACTGGATGTACGGCGCCTGGCTCAACGGCTGGGGCGTCAAGTCCTGGTCGGATGACGAGGAGCGATGGATCGTCCACGAACAGGATGCCGCCGTCGAGGCCTTCCAGTGGTTGGTCGATGCGCAAAACGAGTCGAAGGTCCTCATCCCCAACCTGCCCAAGTGGTCGGACGTCGATACTTTCTACTGGAGCCAGAACTGCGTCATGCGCTACCACTGGCCGAGCATCGAGGTCGAGTTGGCGGTGGCGCAGGAGGCCGGCCAGGCCGTGACGCCGTTCGAGATTGTGCTGACCGCCTACCCGCACACCGAAGAAGTCGGCCCCTTCCACACCAACCAGCCGCCCGGCCACTACACCATCTGCCGCGAGCCGGACACCGCCAAGCGCGAGGCGGCCTTCAAGTGGGCCTTCTGGCTGGGCAACGACACCTCCAATACCCTGAGCTGGGTCGCCGACGTCGGCGTCTTCCCCGTCAACAAATCGGGCGTGGCGGCGATCGCCGACTCCGAGATCATGCAAAACCCCAACAAACGCTGGGTCGTGGACACTTATCTGCAAAAGTTCCCCGGCGGTTTCGCCGGCGGCAACTGGCAGCCGCTCAACAATGCGCGCACGGCCAAGATTTGGAATCAGCTCGATCCCTGGAACTGGTATATCCAGGAACTCCAATCGCTGCTGCTGGGACAGAAATTGCCCCTGGAGATGCTGGAAGAAATGGCCGCGCGCATCAACGGTGCGCTGGGCACTGCGTAATCACTTCCTATCGGTTACCCTGCGGGCGGGCATAACCGGCCCGCCCGCAACTTTTACTCGACGACGCGCTTCGCAAGTTAGGAGGCTGGAATGGCCCAAAGCAAGACGCCGTACTCCATGGCGGCAGATGTGCAGCAGGTGCGATCACGCAGGGAGCCGCCGACCCCGCTTGGCAGGATCAGGGACGAGATTCGGCGCAGCAATAAGTGGGCTTATCTCTTCATCACGCCGCTTCTGCTCGACTTCCTGATTTTTACCGTGTACATGGTCATCAGTGTCGTCGCGCTGGCCTTTCAAGAAATCTACTACGGCCAGTCAGAATGGGTGGGGCTGCGGCATTTCGAGTGGATCTTCAAAGACCCGCAGTTCTGGAACGCCATGAAGAACACGCTGATCTATACGATTATCGTCGTCCCCGGCGGGATTCTGCTCGCGTTGATCCTTTCCGAGTTCATCTTCCGGCGCAGCCAGCGCGTGCAGGTCTTTTACAAGAGCGCCTATTATCTGCCGTCGGTGGTTTCTACGGCGATCCTGGCGCTCGTGTGGTCGTGGATTTATAACCCGTTTTACGGCATTCTGAACTTCTTCTTGAGCATCTTCGGTGTGGAGCCGGTGAGTTGGCTCACCAACCCCAAGAACGCGATGTTGTCGATCATCCTGATGAGCATCATCAGTGGAGTCGGGGTGTCGGTGGTGTTCCTCACGGCGGCGATGGGCGGGATCCCGCCCGAACTCCACGACGCGGCTAAAATCGACGGCGCCGGCAACTGGGCGCGCTTCTGGAGTGTAACCGTGCCCCTGCTGCGCCCCACATTGCTGTATCTCTTCGTCGTCGGCTTTATCAGCAACTTTCAGGTCTTTGAGCAGATTTACATCATGACCCAGGGTGGGCCGGGCTACCCCGGCGCGACGGAGACGGTGGGTTACCTGATTTATAGTTCGGCGTTCACGTCGCTGAACCTGGGCCTGGCCGCCGCGCAATCCGTCGTGCTGTTCTTCGCTATTCTGGTGTTCTCGGTCATCCAGTTCCGCGTGTTTGCTTCTGAGGTCGAGTATTAGGGGTGCAGCAATGACAGCGAAAGATCTATCCTCATCTTCTCTGCCAAGACGCCAGTGGCGCGGCGAAGATTTCGTCAATATTATTGCCTACATCATCCTGACTCTGTGGGCTTTGCTCGCGCTTTTCCCCATCTACTGGATGCTCAAGAACAGCTTCGAGCCAAACCAATTACTCAATGTCTGGCCGCCGCGCATCCTGCCCAACTGGGAAAGGCTTTCTCTGGACAACTACAGTGCGCTGTTGGCGCGTTTCCCTTTGCCCTTGTGGTTTTTTAACAGCCTGCTCGTGGCGCTGGTGCGCACCATTGGCGCAGTCTTCTTCGGGTCGCTGGCGGGTTATACCTTCGCCAAGTTGTACTTCTTCGGGCGCGAGGTGATCTTCTGGACACTGATGGCGGTTCTGATGCTACCCGGCTTCATCCTCATCATCCCGCAGTACCAGATTATTCGCGCGCTCGACTGGTACAACACTTACTGGGCGCTGCTCGTGCCGGGCATCACCGGCGGCGTGTGGGCAATGTTTTTAATGCGCCAGTTTATGCGCTCGCTGCCGACCGAACTCATCGAGAGCGCGCGCATCGATGGGGCCGGCGAGTTTGCTATCTTTGCGCGCGTCATCGCGCCGCTCGCCGCGCCGGGGATGGCGGTGCTTGCCATTTTTCAATTTATCGGCAACTGGAACAGCTTTATCTGGCCCCTGGTCGTGACCAGCACTAAAGAAATGCGCACGTTGCCGGTGGGTCTGGGTCTGCTTTCCAGCCCGAAGGATACCGGTCAGGTGACGCCGATAGGCGAGGTCATGGCCGGCGCGACCATTGCTGCCCTGCCGATGATTATTGTTTTCCTGTTCTTCCAGCGCTATTTCCTGCGCGGCATCACCATCGGCGCCATCAAAGGCTGACCGTCCTGCTTTGCCTATGCTCGTGCGGAAACTTAACCACGTATAACGCAAATAACCACGGATAGCCCCCTATTGGTGTTTATTGGTGATTCGTGCATATCCGTGTGGATTCGTGGTTGAAAGCTCCCGCACGATAACCCGTACCTACTTAAGGAGTACCCTGTGGCCGAATCGACGCTCACCCATCCTAAAATGCTCCCGCGCACCGTCAACCGGTCTATGCCCCTGGGCGGCGGCGGGCTTTGCGAGGTCGTTATCCTTCATCCCGAACACCCTGAATATGCCGATCTTGCGGCGGCTCTGGCGTCGGTCATTGCGCAGCGCTGCGGCGCGCCGCCCGAAGTCTTGACCGACCGGGACGCTATGCCGTCAATCGGTACGCCGCTGCCGGATCGCTACCGCCGCCGTTCCCTGATCTTGCTCGGCGACCTGAACACCAACCGGGCGCTGATCCCGCTCTACGCAAACTACTACTGCGCCACCGACGGAACCTATCCCGGCGGCGACGGCTACGAACTGCGGACGATTGTCAACCCCTACGGGGCCGGCCACAATGTCATCTTAGCCGGCGGCAGCACGTTGAACGGCGTCCGGCGCGCGGTCGAGCGGTTGGTCGCTCACGTGAACACACTCCAGGGCGAAGCGGTCCTTCCCTTCCTCCTGGAAGTGGAACCGGAGCCTGAGCTTGCGCGCGCCCTCGCGGAGTGGCCGGAAGCGCCGCTAGATGCACAGTTGCCTAACGTCGTTGACGGCATCCGAAAGGGCATAGGTTTTAACGAGGGCCTGACGCGGGCTATCGGCGCTTACGGTTCGATGTACTGGTGGACGGGCGACATGCGCTACGGCGTGTTTGCGCGCGATTCGCTGCGCATGCTGAACGATCTGATGACCGACAGCTACGGCGATTGGCACTACCGCGCCGAGCGCATCCTGCGCGTGCTGCCGCTGCTGGTCGGCGGCGGCCTGCTCGACGATGCGGATATCGCGCGCACCGATGCGCTGCTGCTCGGCACGGCACTCGGCACACAAGATATGTGGTGGCGCATGCGCAGCGGCGATATCCCGTTGGGGCACCGGCATCACGGCAAGGGCACTTACGAGTTTTACCTGCTGGCCCGCTACCTGCGCGACCAGGCCATCCCTAACGCCGCCGCGCGCGTGCTGTGCGACCGCTGGGTCGCTGAGTGTGAAGCATTCCTAGACGCGCTGGCGCGTGCGTGCATCGACGACCAGGACGACGAGACCGTGCTCAACAACATGGCGACGCCGTTTTGGTACGCGCTGGGCGCGGAGCGGTTCGCGTTCTTCGAGAGCGGCAACGCGCAGCATGTGGCGCTGCGCGCCATCGCGCTGCACGACAACATGGGCGCGGGCTGCGGGCAGGGCGGCTACGGCGAAGGGCTGGCCGGCGCGATGTACCTCCAGCACGAGGCGACCGTCATGGTGGCCGTCTGCGCGTTTTACTACCAAGACGGGCGCTTCAAATGGATTTTGGAGCGTATGCCGCACCTGAAAGCGCCGCTGCGCGGCGGGTTCCTCTCTTATTCGCCGCCCTTTATACGGGGCTTCGATACCGGTCCCGGACTGCTGCCCGCCGAGCCGGAAGGTCTGGCCGGCCTGCAAGCGCTGCCGCTCACGCTGCACCAGTATGCGATCAATACGAACCCGCCGGAGCACATCGAGCCGCTCGGACATTCGGTAAACGCGCCGGAAACCTGGCTCATGCCGGAGGGAGTGGGCGTCAATAAGCTGCCGCGCGCGCACGGCATCGACAAAATTGTCATTCGCGGCGGCTTTGCTCCCGGCGACGTCTATTTGCTTTTACAGGGCTACCAGGGCGGTTACCGCTTCCAGGGACATATGAAAGCGGCTAACTGCATCGTCCGGTTTGCGCAAGAAGGACACATCTTCTTACACCAAAACACCAGCCGGCACCTCCACTACCACAAGAACGGCGTGTCGGTGAGCGACGGATATAACGATACGCCGATGCCGCCTATCGCCGAATGGCTCGCCGCCGACGACTTCGCGCGCGTCGGGCTGGGCGCGACGCGCCTTAGCGACTACCACCATACCGACTGGGACCGCTGCGTTTTCTGGTCGAAGGCCGGCAAGGGCTTCTTCGTGGTCATCGACGCGGTGCGCACCCAGGCCGCCGGCCCCTATTCGTTTAATTGCACGTGGCGCACGCCCGGCTATGCCGAGTTGGACGGGCGCACGTGGCGGGCGCGGCAGGGCCGGTATCGCTTCACGCTGCGGTGCAGCGAAGCGCTCGACGCGACCTCCGAGGAAGAGCAAGACCAGGGCGGCTCGGTCCCCTACGTGCTGCGCCAGCGCAAAGAGGGCGATTTCGAGCCGGGCGACCAGGTCGTGTTTCAGAACGTGTTTTATGTCAGGCCGCAGACGGCGCCCGAAGCCATCGACCTCCTCCGCCTGGACGCGCGCGCGGCGCTCGTGACCCAAGACGGCGCGCCGCTGGCCTGGTGTGGGGTCGCCGGCCCTGACGGTCAAGAGCTGCACGCGCCGGGGCTTACTCTGCACGCCGCCGCCGCGTGGGTCACGAAAGACGAAATCGCGCTCGCCGGCGCGCGCCGGCTACATCTGGATAATGGCGACTTCGAGAGCAACGCGCCGGTCGGCCTGTGCATCGACCTGGCGGGCGCGGCGCTGACGGTCCAGGTGGACGGGCCGGCGGAAACACCTATACCGGTCCGCGTGACGGTGGGCGGCGTCCTTACCGAGGCCGCGGTGACCGGCGCGGAGCCGATGACTATTGCGCTGCCTGCCGGGTGGTGCGCGGCGGTGTCCGCCTCGCTGCACGAAGCGTTGGGCGCGCTGCGACCGTTTGAGGCGGGTGATGCGCCGGCGGCGGCAGATTGGCCGGGCGACGTGTGGCGTCCGGTGTGGACTTTCGACAGCGGCGAGCGTCTGCCGGAACGGGTGCGCGACGTGACCGTGGAAGCCGTGCCCGCGCCGCTGGATGGCTTCACCGAGCAGTTGATAGATGCGACCTTGCCCGACGTGCGCGACGCCTGGCAGCAGTGGCCCGCCGCCCCGGAATACCAGATCACGCTGACCTTCCCCGACGCGCGGGCGATTGACCATCTGCGCATCGTCGGCGATAGCATCGAAGACCCCACGCTGCGCACGTTCAGCCCCTTGCCCGGCGATATCTCGGTCGCACTGAGCAGCGACGGGTTCCGCGACGACCTGCGCCGGTGCCCGGCTCAGCCGGAAACCGGCGTGCTGCGCTGGAAACGCTACCGCGACATGGAAGACCGCATGGAGACGCGCGACGTCATCATCGGGCAGCGCGCGCGCCAGGCGCGCCTGCATGTGCCGGCCCCGCCGGAGGGCCGCCCGCTCGTCTTGCACGAGATCGAGGTCTACGGCGCGGGGCGGGTTGCGCCGCCGGTGCGCCACCTGGTAACCGCCGATATCGACGGCGACGGGCGGCCCGAAGTGCTCATCGCGGACGCAACCAATGCGCTGATCGTGTTGGACGATGCCGGAAGTATCCGCTGGCGGCAGCGCCTGCCGGGGCCGGTGACCCATCTCTCTTGCCTGGACCTTGACGGCGACGGGCGGCAGTGGATTTGCCTGGGCATCCTGGGCGGCGAACTCCGGTTCCTGTCCGCCGAGGGTGCGCTGCGCCAAACGATCCCGCTGGCGCTCCGGTTCCGGCAGCTAACCGATGTCTACTTTGGTTGGTTTAACACCGTGCATGCCGTCGTCGTCTGGCACCGCGCGCCGGATGGCCGCGCGGCTCTGATGGTCGGCGGGTACGGCGTGAACGTCTTCCTCGACCCGGACGGGCAAATCATTGGGCACACCTGGGCCGACGGCCCCTGGCAAACCGACGTCGTGACGGTCGCGCAGGGTGAGGGCGGCCCGTGTGATCTGTGGGTGCGCAACGGCTGGAATCACGGGATTTTGCTGTACGAGGGCAAGCAAGGGCTTGCGCCCAGCGGCGCGACGGTGGTCTTTGGCGGCGTGCAGCAGCCCATGTTCCGCGCGCTGCGCCGGGTGATCCCCTTTGTGAACGGCAAAACGGCGGCGTTCCAACTGCTGCGCGATGGGCAAAATCAAAATATCCTGGCCGCCGCCGAATTAGGCGTGGGCGTGCTTTCGACCGCCAAGCGGGAGTGGGTGTGGAAAATCGAAGGCGGCGCGTCGATTACTGCCTGCGTCGCCGACGAGGATCACGGCCAAGCGGTGATCGGTAGCGCCGATGGCTTTGTCGCTGCGTTCGCGCTTTCCGACGGGCGACCGGTGCGGCGGCTGCGCACCGGCGCGCCGGTCGTCGGGCTGGCGACACTGCCGTCCGCGCGCATCCTGGCCGTGGCAACGCGCCGGGGCGTCCTGGCGCTTACGCTTGCGCCGGGCGGGGAAGCATGGCAGGTACGCGGATTCTACCCGGTCGCCGCCCAGAAGTTAAGCCGCCTGGGTGAGGATGGCGTGTTGGTGGTGCGCGATGATGGTCTGCTGGAGGCGTTGACGTTCGTTGAGCGTGGAGGGTGAAGTGATGACACGAGAAGTCACCATCGCGGCGGTGCAGCTACCGAACGCGCCGCACGGCGCGCCCGACGCCGAGAAGCGCGAAAGCAACTTCGACGCCGCCGAAGCCTGGCTGGAGCGCGCCGGCCGGCGCGGCGCCGATATCGCCTGCCTGGGCGAGACCTTTAACGTGCTGGGCCTGGAACTGACCCGGCAAAACGTCCATGCGGCGATTGATGGGGCGGTCGATGAAGCGGTCGAGCGGCTCGGCGCGGCGGCGCGCCGGCATCAAATGTACGTGATCGCGCCGGTCCTGGGCTTGCAAGGCGATGTAGTGCGCAACATTGCCCTGATCCTCGACCGGCAGGGAGCGCTCGTCGGGCGCTACTTCAAAGTGCACTGCATCGAGAACGAAAAAGCCTACGGCGTGACGCCCGGTGATGCGTGGCCGACCTTTGCGCTCGACTTCGGGTGCATCGGGGTTCAGATTTGCCACGACAATTCTTTCCCCGAAAGCGCGCGCTGCCTGGCGCTGAACGGCGCAGAGATCATCTTCTGGCCGCACGTCATGGGCGGCTGGGGCGGCGAGTTCATGGACATTCTTTTGCGCAGCCCGGCGGTCCATAACGGCATTTACCATGTGCCGGTGTGTTATGGCTGTGCGCCCGGCTATGCCTGGGCGCCGGGGATGTTGATCGGGCGCAGCAGTGTGATCGCGCCCGACGGCCTGGTCATCGCCGACGCGGACCGCCACGCCGGGATCGCCCTGGCGCGTGTTGACCTGGACCTGCCGCGTGTGGCGCACGGGTTCACGCGCCACGGTGAGTGGGTCTGGGGTGTGGATATGCGCAACGACCGCCGCCCCGACACTTATGGCGTGCTGACGCGCCCGCACGAACGCACCCAGCCTGTACCCGCACGCGACCTGATTGCATCGAGTAAGGAGGCGAGATCATGAGTGTTTTGAAAGTTGCGCTCATTGGATGCGGCGGTTTTGTCCGGCACACGCACCTTGCCAACCTGACCGGCCACGAACAATTTCAAATCTACGCTGCGGTCGATATCGACCTCGGCGCGGCGCAGAGCATCGCCGAGGCCAGCGGCGCCGCCTATTGGACGGACGACGCCGACCGCGCCATCTCCGACCCGGCGGTCGATGTGGTGTTCATCGCCACGCCGCACCACAACCACGCCGACTTGACGATCCGCGCGGCGCGCGCGGGCAAACACATCTACTGTGAAAAACCGATGGGCCTGAACGAGGAAGAATGCCAGGCGGTCGCGGCGGCGATCCAGGAGCACGGGGTACAGTATCTTGCCGGGTACAATCGCGCCGTCGCACCGTTCACGCTCCAGGCCCGCGCACTGCTGGCGTCGCTCCAGGCGCCCATGCTGATCTATCACCGCATCGCCGACTGGAATCCCTACGGGACAAGCTGGATGATCGACGAGAGCTTGAGCGGCGGGCGCGTCATCGGCGAAGGCGGTCACGCGCTGGATATGATGTGCCGCTTGGCCGGTCAGGACCCGGTGCGCGTCTATGCCGAGGGCGGCAACTTTGCGGCGCCCAGCCCGACGGGTGCGCCCGACAGCGCGGTGATTACCCTGGGTTTCCCCGACGGCTCGTCGGGTGTGTTATACCTGTCGAGCGTAGGCAACAACGCTTTCCCCAAAGAAGAAGTGCAAATCACCTGCGCCAACCACACGATTGTCATCTACGGGTTCGAGCGCATGGAGGTTTACTCGCCCGGCGGCCAGGAAACCTTCACCTTGCCGGCGATGGACAAGGGCCTGCGGGCGATGCTGGATCAGGCGGCGGCGGTCTTCCTGGATGGCGCGCCGTCGCCGACCGGCATACCGGAGGCGCTGCGCGCGACGCGCATCACGTTTGCGGCGGTCCGGGCGATTCGCACGCGGCAGCTACAGGCGCTTTAGGCCATGTCCATGAGTCCGCAACTGCCCGATCTCATCCAGACCGAAGACGCGCTGGACGAGATCATGACGCGCCCGCGCCCGGCGCTCATCGAGTTCATCCGGTCGGTGCGCAGCCCGCTTGTCATCCTGGGGGCCGGCGGCAAGATGGGGCCGACGCTGGCGAGGCTGGCACGGCGCGCCGCCGATGCTGCCGGCCGCCCGCTGGACATCATCGCCGTCAGCCGCTTTTCCGACGCACGGGCGCGGCAGCAGTTGGAATCGCACCGGGTCCAAACCCTGAGCAGCGACCTGCTCGACCGCTCCGCCGTGGCCCGGCTGCCCGACGCCGATCACGTGATCTACCTGGTGGGGCTGAAGTTCGGCACGACCGATAACCCCGCGTACACCTGGGCTACGAATACGCTCGCGCCGGCGCTTGCAGCCGAGCGCTACGCACAGGCGAAGATCGTCGCGCTCTCAAGCGGCAACGTCTACCCGATGACCTCGGTGCGGGGCGGCGGCTCGCGCGAGACCGACCCGCTGGTGCCGCCGGGCGAATATGCGAACAGCTGCGTCGCGCGTGAGCGTATCTTTGAATATTATTCGCAGCAGAACGGGACGCCGGTCGCGCTGATTCGCCTGAGCTATGCGCTCGACCTGCGCTACGGCGTCCTGTTCGATATCGCGCAGTGCGTGTTCAACGGGCAGCCGATAGACCTCGCAACCGGCTATCTCAACTGCATCTGGCAAGGCGACGCGAACGAGATGATTATCCGCGCGCTTGCGCTGGCCGCCGCCCCACCGCTGGCGGTCAACCTGACCGGCCTGCAATGGTTATCCGTCCGGGAGCTTGCGCAGCGCTTCGGCGCGCTGATGGGGCGCGACGTGGCATTTACCGGCGTCGAAACCGACACGGCATTCTTGAGCGACACGACGCAGATGCGCGCCAGCCTGGGCGAGCCGCCGACGCCGATCGAGGCGGTCATACGCTGGACTGCCCACTGGGTCGCCGCCGCCGGGCGCTCGCTGGACAAGCCGACGCACTTCGAGACGCGCGATGGAGCGTATTAGATGTTTCCGATGCCCCCTGATTCCGTCATACAGATGCTTCGTGCCGGCCTGGTCATCCCGGCCCATCCCCTGGCGCTGACCGGTGAGCGCGCCTTCGATGCGCGCCGGCAGCGCGCCCTGACCCGTTACTATCACGCCGCCGGCGCCGGCGGTATCGCGGTGGGGGTGCACACGACCCAATTCGAGATTCGCCGGCCGGAGCACTGGCTGTATGAGCCGGTGTTGAAGCTGGCCGCCGACACCATCGCGGCGTGCGACGCGGCGACCGGGCGGCAAACCGTGCGCATCGCAGGGATCATCGGGCGCACGCCGCAGGCGCTCGCCGAGGCGCGCTTCGCCGCCGGGTGCGGCTATCATGCCGGGCTGCTGTCGCTGGCTGCCTTCCAGGGCGCGGATGACGACACGTTGATCGATCACTGCCGGGTGGTGGCGCAAGCGATTCCGCTGATGGGGTTTTATCTCCAGCCGGCCGCCGGCGGCCGGCTGCTGTCGGCGGCTTTTTGGCGGCGCTTCGTCGAAATCCCGAACGTCGTAGCGATCAAAATCGCCCCGTTCAACCGCTACCAAACGCTGGATGTCGTGCGCGCCGTGGCTGAGGCCGGGCGGGCGGGCGAGATTGCGCTCTATACCGGCAACGATGACAACATCGTCATCGACCTGTTGACCGAATACGAGATTGCGACCGCCCACGGCGCGGTCCGGCTGCGCATCGTCGGCGGGCTGCTCGGACATTGGGCGTGCTGGACCCGGCGCGCGGTCGAACTGCTGGAGCGCTGCAAAGCGACCTGGGGCAAGGGCGGCATCCCGGCGGATTTGCTCACACTGGCCGCCCAGGTCACGGATAGCAACGCGGCGTTTTTCGACGCCGCAAACCATTTTGCAGGGGCCATCGCGGGCGTTCACGAGGTGCTGCGCCGCCAGGGATTGCTTGCGAATGTCCTGTGTCTTAACCCGGAGGAAAGGCTATCCCCCGGCCAGACGGGCGAAATCGACCGGGTGTACCGCGCGTATCCGCACTTGAACGACGATGCGTTTGTGCGCGAGAACCTGGAGGCATGGATGAACTGAGACGCGCGCAGATGTCACGTCTTGGAGGACGCCCAGATATCCATGCCGTCGTGTTTGCTGATCGAAAATTGGCCCTTTTGAAGCATAGTCTTTGCCTGCTCCGGCGCTATGTGATGCACTTGCACGTAAACGAAGCCATCCGGCTTGAGAATGCGGCGCACTTCTGCCAGCAGTGCATTGGGGTCGGAGACCATATGGATGATATCCATCAGCAACACGCAGTCGGCGCCGTTTGCCGGAACGCCGCTGTCGTAGCCGTCCGCCAGTAGCGCTTCGACGTGCTTCATGCCCTGGGCGCGCGCCTTGCGCTGTACGCTCTTGATGGCCTGTGGGTGAACATCCACGCCGTAAATCTTGCCGGATGCTCCTATAATCTGCGCGGCGGCAATCGTGTAGCTGCCCGGCCCGCAGCCGTAATCCACCACGGTCATTCCCGGTCGCAGACCGACCGGCGTTAGTACCTTGTGCGGATTTTTGAGCAGGTCTCGGATGCGGAAACTCAGACTCATCATGTCGAAAAACAGGCGAGGCATGGGGCGTATAGTTTGTTCTTTGTGCATTCAGAATTTTCTCCTTCGGCACCTGTTGAATTAAATGTTATTGAACTCAACCACATATACGCAAAACCATGCCATCATGTTGCAGGCGCAGCGAAAATAAATACAGCGCGGGTCAAATCTCTGGCGATCAGAGTTGGTTACAGCCAACCCACCAACCACTGCACGTAATAGAACCCGATCACTGCGCCCACCAACACCGTATCGAGGCGGTCGAGAATGCCGCCGTGCCCCGGCAGCAACCCGCTGCTATCCTTGACGCCCATCTGCCGCTTAAACCCTGAGATGCCCAGGTCGCCGAACAAACATAATACACCGCACAGCAGCCCGATGAGCATGCCGTGTACAGGGCTTTGCCGCGCGCCGATCAACAGCGCGCTGAATATTCCGCCGGCCGCCATCGCCCCGATGATGCCGGCAAGGTAGCCCTCCCAGCTTTTGCCGGGACTGATGCGCGGCGCGATCTTGTGCTTGCCGATTTGCCGGCCGATGAAGTACGCGGTGGTGTCGGCGACCACCACCGATCCCAGCGTCACGAAGGTCCAGGACAAACCGTCCGGCAGCATCCGCAGCATGGGCAGGTGCATCCCCATCCAGCCCAGGTACAGCCCGCCGGCCAGCTTGACGCTAAAGCTCGTCGCCGGCTCCGGGAGACCTTTGCCGGTGCGGATCGCCATCTGCACCATCGCAACGATCAAGACGATGGCGATGCCCGGTCGCAGCAGTTGAAGGTCGGGCCACTGCACATCCAGCAGCATGACCCAGATCAAGCCCAGAACGCCGCCCAGCGAACCGGTCAGGCCGCGCTGCCCAAACAGGCGCGCCCACTCCCAACCGGCCAGGCTCAGCACGACCAGACAGGCGGCCCAGTACCACGTGCCGCCAGCAACGCCCGCCACGAGGAAAATCGCAAGAAGAATAAACGCGGTTCGTGCACGCTGCCACATCACGATGGGTTACGCGGAGGGTTGGACGACCAAGCCAAAACGCCGTTCGCGTTGGGCATAGTGGAACAGCGCTTTACGAAGCTCTTCTTCGTCGAAGTCGGGCCAGTAGGCCGGGGTGAAATAAAACTCCGAATACGCTGCCTGCCAGATCAAAAAGTTGCTGATGCGCATTTCGCCGCTCGTGCGCACCACAAGGTCGGGGTCGGGCAGACCCGCCGTGTACATATAGTAGCCGATCAGCACTTCGTCGATGCGCTCCGGCGGGATGCCGTCGGCCACAATGCGCCGCACCGCGTTGACGATCTCGTCGCGCCCGCCGTAGCTGAGCGCGACGTTGAGGATCAACCGGTCGTTGCCGCGCGTGCGCGCCACCGCCTGCTCGACCTTCTGGCGCAGCCGGGGATCAAGGTCCTCGATCCGGCCCACGTGACGGATCTGGACGCCGTTTGCGTGCAGTTCGTCCAGTTCGCGGTCGATGACCGACTCTAGGATGTTCATCAGGCCCCGCACTTCGGTAGGGGAGCGCCCCCAGTTCTCGGTCGAGAAAGCGTAGAGCGTGAGCACCTTGATCCCGAACTCGGTGCAGGCGGTCAAGATGCGGCGCAGGTTTTCGGTGCCGGCCCGGTGACCGGCAATACGTGGCAGACCGCGCGCCCGCGCCCAGCGCCCGTTGCCGTCCATGATGATGGCGAGGTGTTCGGGCACGCGGTCCGGCAGCCGTTTATTGTCCAGTTTAGACCTCCAAAATTTCTTTCTCTTTGCGCTCACCTACCGCATCGATCTGCTCAATGTACTTGTCGGTGAGCTTCTGCAGATCGTCTTTGGCGGCGTGGAATTCATCCTCGCTGATTTCTTTTTCCTTCTCCAGGTCGCGCAGCAGTTCCAGGCCATCGCGCCGGACATTGCGCGCCGCCACTTTAGCCTCCTCAAGCCGCTGGCTGACCAGTTTGACCATCTCCCGGCGGCGCTCCTCGGTCAGCGGGGGCACCGTGATGCGGATCAACTTCCCGTCGTTGGTCGGCGTAAAGCCCAGGTTGGCCGCCAGGATGCCCTTCTCAATCGTCTTGATCGAAGCCGGGTCGAACGGGCGGATGGTGAGCAACTGCGGCTCCGGTGCGTTGATGGTCGCTAACTGGTTCAGAGGGGTCGGCGTGCCGTAATAATCCACGCTCACCCGTTCGACCAGCGCCGGGGTCGCCCGACCGGTGCGGATCGTCGCCAGGTCATCTTCCAGGGCAGATATCGCTCCTTTCATGCGCGATTCGGTTTCTTGAAGCACTTCTTTGACACTCATGTTCGTTTTTCCTCCACTGCACAGTTATGGTACACGATATCGGTGTGAAAACCGTTATGCTCGACCCTCCTTTAAGGGAACGCTAATCTCCCGCCTCGGCTTCGTGCACACCTGCCATCAGCAACCCCAACTGCTCGCGGGTCGCGGTCTCCGCCGGAACCGTGTCGATGATCTCGCCCTTGTAGATGACTGCGATGCGGTCCGACAGCGCCATGATCTCGTCCAGTTCCGCCGAGACCAGGAGCACCGCCACGCCGGCGTCGCGCTGGGCGATGATGTTCTTGTGGATAAATTCAATCGAGCCAACGTCGATGCCGCGCGTGGGCTGCGCCGCGATAAGCAGCTTCACGTTGCGGCTGAACTCACGCGCGACGATCACCTTTTGCTGGTTGCCGCCGGAGAGCGACGAAGCCGGGGTCGCGACGGTGGGGGTACGAATGTCGAACGCATCGACCAGATTGACCGCGTTGGTTTCGATGGCATAGGGCTGCAAATTGAAGCTCCGGGTAAAAGGCGGCAGGTAGTAGGTACACAGCACCAGGTCGTCTTCAACCGGGTAGGCGAGCACCAGGCCGTGTTTGTGCCGGTCTTCGGGCACGTGCGCGGTGCCGATTTCGATCACTTGGCGCGGGGCAGCGTGGGTCGTATCGTGTCCCAAAAGCTGCACCTGCCCGCCGGTAACCTTGCGCAGCCCGGTAAGTGCTTCGACCAACTCGCGCTGACCGTTGCCCTGCACGCCTGCCACGCCCAACACTTCACCGGCGCGCACCTCCAGCGTGACGCCGTTGACCGCCGGGTGCTCGCGGTCGTCGAGGACGCGCAAATCGCGCACCGCCAGCACCATCTCGCCGGGCGCCGCCGGCTCCTTCTCGACTTGCAGCAGCACCTCGCGCCCGACCATCATGTTTGCCAACTCGGCCCGGCTGGTCTCGGCGGGCGTCGTCGTACCTACCAGTTTGCCGCCGCGCAGCACCACAATGCGGTCGGCGATTTCCATCACTTCGCGCAGCTTGTGCGTAATAAAGATAATGGACTTGCCTTGCTCGGTGAGCGACCGGACGACCATAAACAGATCGTCAGCCTCCTGCGGCGTGAGCACGGCAGTCGGTTCGTCCAGGATCAAAATCTCGGCGCCGCGATACAGCACTTTGATGATCTCGGCGCGCTGCTGCGCCCCGACCGGCAGGTCTTCGACGGTCGCGCGCGGATCAACCTCCAAGCCGTATTGCTTGGAGAGCGCTTCGATCTCGCGGATGGTGCGCTCCTTGTCCAGGAAGAAATACCCGCGCACGTGCTCCATGCCGAGCATGAGATTTTCGGCCACCGTGAGCACCGGCACCAGCATAAAGTGCTGGTGGACCATGCCGATGCCGCACCGGATCGCATCTTCCGGGTTTCGGATCTCGACCTGCCGGCCGTTGATGTAAATCTCGCCTTCGTCCTGCGTATAAAGCCCGTAGATGATATTCATCAACGTAGACTTACCCGCGCCGTTCTCGCCGAGCATCGCCAGCACTTCGCCCCGGCGCAGTTCCAGGTCGATATGGTCGTTCGCCAAAACGCCGGGGAAACGTTTGGTGATTCCTCTCACACGTAATACCGGTTCATCCATGTTCAAGCTCCTGGCTTGGCAGCAGTTAGCGATTAGCTTTTGGCTGTTAGCGGTTAGCTTTCTATCTCGCCAACTGCTAATCGCTAACCGCCAACCGCTATTCTACTGCTTCTCGTAAACCTTGCCCTCAGCCGCCGGTGGGCGCACATTGCCGACCAGACCGGCCACAATGATAATGGTCAGGATGTAAGGAGGCAGGCCCAAAAACTGGAAGGGAATGTTAGTTTCCGGAATCTCGACAATCGCCGGCGCCAGGACCATCACCAAACCGGCCACCGCTAGGGCGATCTGTGTCACAGGTACTTTGTTCTCGTCCCGCCGGCCCAGATACTTGGTCAGCGCCCAAAGCGCGCCGCCGATCAACATCCCCAGCCCGGCGACGATCAGCAGGGTCGCAAGCTGGTTCACGTCGCCCAGTTGCAGGCGCACACCCAGCGCATCCGATACGCCGAAGATATACGCGATAATCAGCGCGTTGATGGGCCGCCAATTGCCGGAGACCATCACCGCCAGCGCGATGAAGCCGCGCCCGTTGGTCATCACCCCCGACTCGAAGCTGCCGACCGATTCCAGGGTAATGAACGCGCCGGCCAGCCCGGCCATCATCCCGCCCAGCGTGGTGTCGAGGTAGCGCATCCGGTTAACGCGGATGCCCACCGTATCGGCGGCGCGCGGGTGCTCGCCGACCGCGCGGGTGCGCAGCCCCCACGGCGTATAGAACAGCGCCACATGCAGCACGAACACCAGGATAAGCATCATAAAAGTAATGGGCTGGTTGCGGAAGAGAATCGGGCCGATGACCGGGATATCGGCCAGGAGCGGAATCTGAATAATGGGCAGCACACCGATGCCGGAAAGACTTTGGTTGTCGATGATAATTACCGCAAAATACGATGTGATCCCCACCGCCAGCAGATTAATCACCGTGCCGCCGATAATCTGATCGACTTTGTAGCGAATCGACAGCAGCGCCAGGAAAGCGCCCATCACCGCGCCGGTGAGTACGCCCACCAACACGCCCACCCACAGGCTGTCGCTGAATACGGCCCCCAAGAAGCCGGCGAAAGCCGACATGAGCATCATCCCCTCGATGCCGATGTTGATGATGCCGGAGCGCTCGCACAGGATGCCCGACATCGCGCCGAGCACCAGCGGGGTTGCCTTGACCAGGCTGAGCGAAAGCAGCGCAGTAAAAAAGTTCGCGTCGAGCATGTTCAGCCCTCCCCGCCCCAGGTGGCGCTAATCGACACTTGTTCGCCCTCACCCACCTGGCGCAGCCGGAAAAGCGGCTGGATCAACAGCGGCGCGGCGACGAACAATAGAATCAACCCCTGGATGATGACCACGATATCGCGCGGCACCTGGGTCCTGAGCTGCATGGTCTTCATCCCGGCGTCCATCACGCCGAAGAGCAGCGCGCCGGCCGCTACCCCGAAGGGGTGGTTACTTCCCAGCATCGCTACGGCAATCGAGTCGAAGCCCAGACCCACGTTGAAGCCGGTCGTGAAGTAGCCGAGCAGCCCCAAGACTTGCACCGCGCCGCCCAGCCCGGCCAGCGCGCCGCTAATCACCATCGTGAGTACGATGGTGCGCTCGACCTTGATGCCGGCATAGCGCGCCGCCGAAGGGTTCAAGCCGACGGTGCGGATTTCAAAGCCCAACGGGGTCCGCCACAGCAGCCAATACACGAAGAAGACGGCGACGATGACGATCACCACGCCGATGTGCAGCGGCGGCGTGGTGTCGGTCAGCGAGGGCAGCCGCGCCGAATCGAGCACGCGGCGCGTTTCGGGCAGCGCCGAGCCGGGCAGGCGCAGCGGCCCGTTCTGGCTGATCGACCAGTTGATGACACGCAGCGCGATGTAGTTGGTCATGATGGTCGTGATGACCTCGTGCGCGCCGGTGCGCGCCTTCAAATAGCCGGGGATGGCCGCCCACACTGCGCCGCCCAACGCTCCCATCAGCAGGGCGAAAGCGGCGTGGATGCCCGGCGGCAGTTCGACCGCGTAGCCGGCGATCAGGGCGCAAATGGAGCCGACAAACAGCTGCCCCTCGACGCCGATGTTAAAAAGCCCGCCCCGGAAACCCACGGCGACCGCCAGGCCGGCAAAGATAAAGGGAGTCGTTTTGACGATGGTCTCGACGACGGCCTTCTCTTTACCAAAAGCCCCGCGCCACAAACCCAGGTAGCCATCGATCGGATCGCCGCCGGAGAGCGCGATGATAGCCCCGCCGATGACCAGGGAAAGCACAATAGACAGTATCGAAATAAACACACGGCGCGAAAAGAGGCCTAGCTTGCTCTCAGCACCGCGCGAGGCGTCAGTTTCCGTGGTCATTGTTACCCCTTATGCGGTTAATACTTTGGTCGGGATCAGATGTGCAGGAGAATAACAAAAAAAGATTAGCCAAGCAAAAAGCAAAACAGAGGGGAGAAGGCCTTGCCGGCCTTCTCCCTCGTGTCTGGCAAAAACTCTAGGTTACTGGTGGACGTATTGGAGAATTACTTTAACGTCGTCGGCGGTCAGCTCCGGGCCACCATCCTGTGACATCATGGTCTCGAGTGTGGTCGTCCACCAATCGAGGCCCTGCGCGACGTTCGTCTCGATGCGCTCGGCGTCGTGGCAGGCGGAGCAGTAGTCGGACATAACCATCGCGGCATCCGGTAGCCCCCGGCCCAGGCCGGACATGATGCAGGCCGCGCCGTACTTCTCGTCGTCAACCGGGCAGGTCTCGATCTCGCCGGCCGCGATCATGCCCTTGATTTCTTCTACCTTTGCCTTAACCTCGTCGGGAATCTTTTCCTCCCAATCGTGGAAGGGCGCCAGCCCGGCCGGGCCGAACACGTTGCCGCCCACGAAGGTGTCGTCGGCGACCGCCAGGATCAGGTCACGGACGCCGTTCACCAGGTCCTTGGTGGCGCTGGTTATGATGCACGACTGCACTTCGGTCACGGTGTAGTACTGGTCGAAGTCTACGCCGATGACTGGATAGCCGGCCGTGCAGCCCGCGATCAAACCGCCGTTGCCGGTGGTGCCGCCGGCCGCGAAGATTACATCGGCGCCCTCGTTGAGCATGGTCTGAGCGGTTTCGCTGCCCCACTGGGCATCGACAAAGGCCACGTCCGGCGTGCCGGGGTGGTAAGCGGCTTTCACTTCCACGTCCGGGTTGACGTACTTGGCGCCCTGTTCGTAGCCCATACCAAAGCGCGGAACCGGGGGAACAATGTCGGTGCCGTACACGCCGGCGATGACGTTGCTTTCGGTCATCTGGCCGGCCAGCGCGCCTGCCAGGAACCCTGCCACGCTCTCATCGAAGACCAAGCCCGCCACGTTGGGGATGGGGTCATACACAAAGACGGCGGTTTCCTCCGCAGCGCCGGCCAGTTGCACCATGACCGTCGTCGTCTGGTCCTGGTCGGTGCCGATGAAGTACACATCGGGATACAGCAGGCCGGCTTCGCGCGTCGCACTGGTCATGAGGTAGCCGGAGGTGATGATGACGTTATAGCCTTCGTCGATGAACAACTCGATGTTGGGAATATAGTCGGCGGTGTCTTGGGTTTCGATGTAGTTGTAGCATTCCTCGCCCAGGCCCAGTTGCTCAGCCGCCGCCTGGATGCCCTTCCAGGCCGATTCATTGAAGCTCTGGTCGTTGAGCCGGCCCACGTCGGTGACGAGGCCGATTTTCACCGTGCACTCGTCCTGAGCCAGCGCCGGTCCCCCCAGCGTGAGCACAAGCGCGAGCAGCAAAGTACAGGCAAACAAACGATGTACGCGGTTCATAGAACCTCCTCCTAAGTTAAATTTCACGCATATTGGTTAGGCAGATTAAGTATAACAGCTAAAAGACCGGTTCGTCTAGTCTTTCACAAAGTCTGGTGTGGGCTGATTCGTTCTGGCAAGCTTCTAAGAAATTTACCACGGAGAGCACGGAGTTCACGGAGTTTTTTCTTGCCGGCGTCCTCAACAAACTTGTGAGCTTCATGGTAGCTCATCATTGACTTAATGGTGTAGAATAAAGTCGATATCCAAAGACAGGTGGTGGAAGTGCAAGATGCCCGACTCATTGCGAGAAGTTAAGGCAGCCATTCAACAGGGCGATAAGCAGCGTGCCCGCGTGCTGCTGCGCCCGATTCTCCAGAAGGACCCGACCGCCGACGCCTGGTACTTGGCCGCACGGGTCGCGTCGAGCCGGGAGCAGGCGGCGCAGTATTTGCAGCGCGCGCTCCGGTTGGATTCTAACCATGCGCCGGCTAAAAAGATGCTGGCGCACCTAAAGCAAAGCGCGCCGGCGAAAGCGCCCGAATCCGTAAAGAGCAAACAAAAACCCCGAAAAGCGCCGAGCGCTCCAAAATCGAACACCGGCGCCAGGGTGCTTTACCTATTCGGCGGCGCGAGCGTGCTCATGATCGTCGTCGCGCTGGTTATCTTCGTTGTGCTTATGGGGCGCGGCGCGCCCGCCGCGCCGCCTGCCGCCGGGGACACCGGCGCGCCGCCCACGGCAAACGGAGAAGCCCAAGCCGGCGCTCCCACGCTCCCGCCGACCTGGACGCCCAGCCAAGCGCCGCCGACCGACGCTCCCACCGAAACGCCCATGCCGACCGACGAGCCGGCCCATCCCGCCGGGTGGGCAGAGGTCAAGGGAGGCGGCGCTGCGTTGTGGCTGCCGGAGAGCTTCGAGGGCGGCGACCCGACGCTCGACCTGGACCTTATCGTTGAGCGATTGCGCAGCCTGGGGCCGGATCTCGAGCCGGTAGCGCAGATGGTCGAGGCGAATCCGTCGATGTTTGTGATCTGGGCGTTCGACAGCAAGCTCAACTCGCCCTATCTGACCAATGTGATCGTTACGACTGAAGCCCTGGTTGTCGATATGTCCCTCGAGACTTATCTGAAGATAGCAACCCAACAACTGCCCGGCGGTATGGATGTGGTCGAACAAAGCACGACCACGGTCAACGGCTACCCGGCGGGGCGGCTGGTCATCAACAATACCCTGGACGGCGACATGAAACAGTTGATATACACGGTCAAGGACGACCTGACAGTTTGGACAATCGCCTGCACCACCGGCGCCAGCGAGTTTAATGAGCGGCTGCCTGCGTTCGAAACAATCGTCGGCACATTTACGGTGGCCCGATAGATCGCATTCAGACACGCCTCTTTGGGCGCGCTAGCATCGAGGATATTGTTTTGGACGAATTGCTTTCTCAGATCGAGCGCCTGGCGAAGTTGGCGCTTGTCGAGGATTTGGGTGCGCGCGGTGACGTGACTTCGCTGGCGGCGCTGCCCGATCCGCAGACGCCGATTTGCGGGCGCATCAAGGCAAAGGCGGCCGGCGTGATCGCAGGGCTGCCGGCCGTAGAGGCGGTCTATCGCTACGTGGGCGCCGGCGTCAGGGTGAGCTACCCTTGCCCGGATGGTGTGCGTGTCGCGCCGGGCGACCTGGTTTGTGAAGTACAGGGGCCGGCGCAGTCTGTGCTGTCGGGTGAGCGCACCGCGTTGAACTTCTTGCAGCGCTTGAGCGGCATTGCTTCGCTGACGGCGCAGTTCGTCGATGCGGTCGCCGGAACCCGCGCGGTCATTCTCGATACGCGCAAGACAACGCCGGGTTGGCGCCTGCTCGAAAAGTACGCCGTGCGCATGGGCGGCGGGCAAAACCACCGCATGGGGTTATACGATATGGTGCTGATCAAAGATAACCATATCGACGCGGCGGGTGGCATTGCGGCGGCGGTCGCGGCAGTGCGCGCCAATAATGCAGCGGCGGGGCTGTTGGTCGAAGTCGAGGTCAAAGACCTTGCGGAACTGCGCGAGGCCGTGGCGCTTGGCGTTGACCGAATCCTGCTCGATAACATGACCGACGACGTGATGCGCGCGGCGGTGAGAATTGCCGGCGGGCGCGTCGCGCTGGAGGCCTCCGGCAACATGTCGCTGGCGCGCGTCGGCGCGGTCGCTGCGACCGGCGTCGATTATATTAGCGTGGGCGTGCTGACGCATTCTGCGCCCGCGCTGGATTTATCTATGCGTCTGGGGAAGAGCGAATCATGACGGAACCCGATAGCGTCGAACAAGCAGCCGTCGAGCGTGTCAGAGCGGCGCGCGCCTGGCTCGGTGACCAGGTGGTTATTCTGGGGCACCACTACCAGCGCGATGGGGTGATTCAGTTCGCCGATTACGTGGGCGACAGTTTCGAACTCAGCCGGGAAGCCGCGAAGGCCGCAGCCAAATACATCGTCTTCGCCGGCGTGCACTTCATGGCGGAAAGTGCTGCGATCCTGGGACGCGACGACCAGGTTGTCATTCTACCTGACCTGCAAGCCGGGTGCGGCATGGCGGATATGGCGGCGTTGGACCAGGTGTTCACGGCCTGGGACGAATTGAGCGAAGCATTGGACGGCCACGCGGCGCGTTACATCACACCGGTCACGTATATGAACAGCGCCGCAAACTTGAAAGCGTTTGTCGGCGTGCACGACGGCGTGGTCTGTACGTCGTCGAATGCGCGCGGTGTGCTGGAATGGGCGTTTGGGCAACGCGAAAAAGTTTTCTTTTTCCCCGACCAGCACCTCGGGCGCAACACCGGTAGAGCGATGGGGCTTCCGCTCGAACAGGTGGTCGTCTGGGACCCCTTTCAGCCGCGCGGTGGGTTGACCACGGAGCAGATTCGGGACGCGCGTGTCATACTCTGGCGCGGGCATTGCAGCGTACATATGCAGTTTCAACCCCGGCAAATCGACCTTTGGCGCGAGCGCGAACCGGGCATTAAGGTCATCGTGCACCCCGAATGCACGATGGAGGTTGTGGACAAAGCCGACTACAGCGGCTCGACTGCGCAAATCATCAAAGTGATCGAGGCCGCCGCGCCCGGCAGCCAGTGGGCCATCGGCACCGAGATGCACCTGGTCAACCGGCTGAAGGCAGGGCATCCCGACAAGGTTATTCATTTGTTGTCGCCGTTTCCGTGTGTGTGCAGCACGATGTACCGCATCAGCCCGGCGGCGTTGGCGCACGTATTGGACGCACTGATCGAAGGGCGGGTGGTGAATCAGATCATCGTGCCGGATGATGTGAGGTGCGACGCTAAACGGGCGCTCGACCGGATGCTGGCGATTCCACGGTGAGGATGATCGAGCCGGAAGTTTGCATAACCCGGCTTGTTCATGTAGCGTATAGGGGTATGGCGCGGATCGACACGAAATGGAGGGTATGGCTGTGTCGCCTTCGACTTTAGTAACTTACGCAACACTTTACGGCTCGACGCGGGAAGTCGCCGAGTCCATTGCAACGACGCTGCGCGAAAACGGGCTTGAGGTTGATATTGAGCCTATGCGGGGTGTGCAGTCGCTCGACAAGTACGATGCGGTCGTGATGGGCGCACCACTCTACATCAGCAAGTTGTACAAGGACACGCAGCGTTTCTTGGAACAACACCAGGGAGCGCTCGTGCAGCGGCCCGTGGCGGTTTTTGCGCTCGGCCCGCTGGGCACAGACGAACAGGAAATGGTGGGGTCGCGCGGCCAGCTTGACGAAGAGCTTAAGAAATATCCCTGGCTGAAACCGGTCGCCCGTGAGGTGTTCATCGGGAAGTACGACCCGGCGAAGCTGAACCTGCTCCATAAGCTGCTGGCTCTTCTGCCGGCCAGCCCGCTCCATGGCCGGACGGCCAGCGATCATCGAGACTGGGATGCCATCCGTGCCTGGGCCGGCGGCCTGCCTGCGAAGCTCCAGTCGAAGACGGACTAAGACGCGCACCGACCGAAAACGGCGTTTGTCCGGCTGCCTTGTGCGCGGTGGGTGACGGCATGGATACCATACGAACCGATACGCTCGTTATCGGCTGCGGCATCGCGGGCGCGGCGGCGGCGCTGCGTCTCAGCGACGACCCCGACCACCACACCACGGTCATCACACGCGCCGCCGATCCTGCCGACAGTAACAGCCAATGGGCACAGGGCGGGATCGTCACGCGCGGCCTGGACGATTCGCCCGATTTGCTCGTCGCAGATATTTTGCGGGCCGGCGTGGGGCTGGGCCTGCCGTGTGCTGCACGCCTGCTCGCCGAAGAAGGGCCTGAGCTTGTGCGTTCGGTGTTGATCGAGCGCTGCGGCGTGAAATTTGATCGTGATGCATCCGGCGAACTGGTTTATGGGTTGGAGGGCGCGCACAGCGCGCGGCGCATTTTACACGTCGGCGACAAAACCGGCGAGGCGATTGTCGAAGGGCTGTTGGAGACACTCGCGGCCCGTCCCAATGTAACTTTGTTGCAGCAGCATACCGCCGTCGATATCATCACCTTTCCGCACCACGCGCTCGATATCCTCGCCGTCTATGAGCCGATGACCTGTCACGGCGCGTATGTGTTCAGCCGGGAAACCGGCGACGTGCGGCGTGTTTTGGCCGGCCATACGATCCTGGCGACCGGCGGGCTGGGCCAAATTTTCCGCAATACTTCTAACCCGAAAGGTGCACGCGGCGACGGCGTGGCGATGGCGATGCGCGCTGGTGTGCGCACCATCAATATGGAGTATGTGCAATTCCACCCGACGTCGCTCAGTGTACCCGGCGCGCCGAATGCGCTCATCAGCGAGGCGGTGCGCGGCGAAGGGGCGGCGCTGCTTACGCCGAAGGGCGAGCCGTTCATGGCGCGCTACGCGCCCGAATGGAAAGACCTTGCGCCGCGCGATGTAGTGGCGCGCGCCATCCACACCGAAATGCTCGAAAATGACTACCCGCATGTCTATCTCGATATCGCAAGCAAACGCGACGCCGGGTTTATCCGTGGGCGATTCCCCAAGCTGGTTGAAACCTGCGCGGCGTATGGCATCGACGCGACCGCACAGCCGATTCCGGTGGTGCCGGCGGCGCATTATTTCTGCGGCGGCGTGTTGGTTGACGCCTGGGGACACAGCAATTTTGACGGCCTGTACGCGGTGGGCGAGGTGAGCTGCACCGGTGTGCACGGCGCAAACCGGCTGGCGAGCACCAGCCTGCTCGAAGGATTGGTCTGGGGCGACCGGGCCGCGCGCCACATCCTCGAAAATCCGCGCACGCCGGTCGAGACGGCGCGCGTGCCGGCGTGGGTTTACTTCGACGACCTGGAGCCGGACCCGGCGCTCATCGAAGGGGATATGGCGACCATCCGTAATATTATGTGGCACTATGTCGGCCTCATCCGGGAGGAGAAGCGTCTCGCGCGCGCCGCCGATGATTTGCGCCACTTGCAGCACGAGATTGAAGACTTTTACCGGCGCGCCCGGCTGAGCGATGGGTTAATTGGTCTGCGCAATGCAGTACAGGTGTCGCGCAGCATCACTTACGCGGCGCGCCGCAACCGGGCCAGTCGCGGCGCGCACTACCGTACCGACGCGCCGGATGAGATGTCATAATCTGTTGTCGTCGATCAACTACCATAGATAGCTGTCATTGCAGATAGGGCCGTCGATTACATCTACGAGTTTGCCCGCTTTCAGACGATCTAGGATTTCACCATATCCCTTTTCCCGGCTTGGGTCTGCCGGGCACATCTCGCGGGTTCTTGGCGAATTCGCGGGGTTTTCGGGCGTCCCGCCGGGACGCCCAAGATCCGGCGGCGAATTTCGTTTGCCCCGCGAATTCCGGGAGAGCCATCTCGCGCGCATTTTCAGAGATGAGACCATTCTGATTAGTAGGAACGCAAGACTGGAGATAGGACGACTCAAAATAGGCATCGCCGAGTTTCTGGAAACCGGGCTTCACTTGAGATTGTCAGAGGAGTCTTATACTAGGGGTGAATTCTCCCGGTAAGATATTGACACATACTCTGACTCTAAATTATAATTGGTCTATAGTGGTCTATACCATCTCATGCCAAGTCGGATTCTCTAAAGTGAAGATCGATTCTCATAGCGCGATCCCTATCCATATCCAGATCACGAGTCATTTTCGTGAGCTTATTCACGGCGGCCAACTCGCGCCGGGCAGCGCCTTACCCTCCGAGCGCGACTTGGCGCGCCAATACCGCATCAGTCGCGGGACGGTCCGGGAAGCGATGAATGCGCTGGTCAGCGAGGGCTTGATCGAGCGCGTGGCCGGCAAAGGGACCTTTGTGCTCGAACGCGATAAGGTGTCGATTATTGGAGCTATTTTGCCTTCTACCGAGGATGTTTTTGCGGTGGATATCCTGGGCGGGGTCGAACAGACGGCCAAGCAGCACGGCTGTCATGTGCTTTTTGCGCAGACCCAAGAGAACCTGGCACAAGAGGCTATCGATGTGCAGCGTATGCGCGAACAGGGCGTGGCCGGCTTTGTCGTGTTCCCGATCAGCAGCATGACGCACGACGACACTATCGAAACCCTGGTCGTCGATAGCATCCCGCTGGTGCTGGTAGACCGTTATTTTCCCCACCTGGCCGCCGACGTGGTGGTCGTCGATAATGTCGATGGCGGCTACCAGGCGACCCGGCACCTCATCGCCATCGGTCACCGGCGCATCGGCTTCATTGCTTCGGCTTCTCTAAAAACAACCTCGGTGCGCGACCGCTTCCGAGGATATCGCCAAGCGCTGACCGAGCACCATATCGACTACGACGAAAAGTGGTTGACTACCCGCGAGGCGGCGCTGGATCAGTACTTCCTGGCCCCCGACCGCCCGACCGCGGTTTTCGCGTCGAACGACCTCGACGCGATCTACATCCTGAGCGTCGCCGAAAAGCTCGGCCTGCGCGTGCCGGAAGACCTGGCCGTGGTCGGTTTCGACGACCGGAAAGAAGCTGTCCATCTCAGTGTCCCGCTCACGACCATCGCCCAGTCGGGCTACAAGGTCGGGCAGCGCGCCTGCGAGCTGCTGCTATCACAACTCCGCAACCCGCACCGTCCCCCCCAACACGAAGTTTTGCCCGTTCATTTGATCGTTCGACGTTCATGTGGGGCCTGGCTCAAGGAGGTGTAATCGCAAACTATTTTCCTTTCTCACGACCCAACTCATTTTTAGCTTGCTTGACACAGGTAAGGAGAAAATTCAATGTTTAAGCGAATGTTGGTTCTTTTGCTGGCGTTGGCGGTTGCTTTGCCGCTGGTGCCGGCGACCGCCCAGGAAGACCTGGCCGGCGAAATCACTTTCGTCACTTTCATGGGCGAATGGGTGACCCCCTTCGAGACCGCCGCCGCCGATTATATGGCGCTGCACCCCGGCGTGACCATCACCGTCTCGACCGTGCCTTACGACGGCCTGCAAGATTTCTATCGCACCAACCTAGTCGGCGGGACCGCGCCGGAGATCATGCACGCCGAGCCGTGGTGGAACAACTTCGCCTCGCTTGAGTTAATCAAGCAGATGGACGACGTCTTTGCCGCGCCGAACCCCTACAACGAGGACGACACGCCCTGGGGCGATGCCTTCGTCCAGCCCTTTCTCGATTTCACCCGCGACCCCGGCGGCCACATCAACGTGGTGCCCTGGTCGCTTTACGGCGTGGGCATGTTCTACAACAAGACCTTCTTTGATAACAACGGCATCACCGCCCCCACCAACTGGGACGAGTTCATGACCACCTGCAAGGCGATCAAGGACGCCGGCGCGCTGCCGATGTACGTGGCGCTCAAGCCCAACGATGCGCAGTGGTTCTGGCCGCTGGGCATGCTGGGCAACTTTGCCATGCGCTCGGAGGTCGAAGCGGTCAACCTGCGCACCGCCGAGGGCTGGGCCTTCGACGTGGAAGACCCGACCAGCACCCTGGGCGAGAGCATCACGGTTGATGAGGCGTGGGTTGCTTTCAACAAGGGCATCATCGACCCGCTCGCCGCGCCGGAGTACCGCGTGATAGCCGAAATGATGAACGAGTGGGCCGAGAACTGCATCGACCGCCAGGCCGCGCTCGCCGCCGACGGCAGCGAGGTCTACCAGGCCTTCTGGACCGGGCAGAGCAAAATCTTCATGAACGGCACCTGGTTCATCTCCACCCTGGTCAACGAGATCAACAACCTGCCCGAAGAGCAGCAGTTCGAGTGGAATATCTTCGCCTATCCCTCCCCCACCGCCGACAACGGCGAGATGTTCAGCATGGGCGTCATGAACCAGAACATGAACCTGCGCAACGGCTTCATCGTCCCGGCGAACCTCGACCCGGCCAAAGAGGCCATCGCCATCGACTTCCTGCAATTCATGACCTCCACCGAAGAGGCGAGCAAGCTGTTCTCGCTCAACCGCGTGGACGAGGAGACCGGCGCTGAGTATCCCTGGAGCTACGACCCGCCCGCCGTCGTGGGTGTGCCGATGCGCCCCGGTACCGAAGCGCTGTACCCGCGCATCGACAACGCCGAGATGGGCTTGTTCCTGACCAACGGCCAGGGCGACACGCAGGGCTGGGATGAGTTCCTCAACTTCTTCGGCCAGCAGTACCTCGGCGGGATGATCGACACCGACGCCGTGCTCGAAGAGTGGAGCTTCAGCCTGGAGGGTGGTCTCCAGCGCGCGCTCGAAACCTACGAAGAAGACATCGACCAACAGTTCCTCGACGAAAACCTCCCGTGAGTTTCGTCGTCTGACCGTGTGGGATAGGGGCCAGCCCCCTATCCCACCTTTTTAGATGGGAGGCATATGCGTGGCTACTTTATCTCCGACCGTACACCGCAAAACGCTTTTGCGGCGCATCTGGGATGCCAAGCTCGTCTATGTGATGCTGGTCCCAACCTTCGCTCTGCTTTTTGTCTTCGCGTACTATCCTTTTTTCAACGCGCTTTACCGCTCGCTTTTCAACTGGAACGGCGTGAACGTCGAAGAGTTTATCGGGCTGGAGAATTTTAGCACCTTGCTCAGCGTCCAGGTGGTCACCATCGACCCGCAGATCGATGCGGCGACCGGCGAACTGCTGCGCGACGAAGACGGCAACCTGGTGTACGAAAGCGTCCGCCAGTTCATGCGCGCCGACCGTGAGCGCTACGAGGGCTACCAGTCGATGAGCAGTTTCATGATCGGGGATCACCAGATTCACCTCGTCGCCAAGGACCCGGTTTTCCTCAATTCCTTCGTCAACATGATTATCTTTGTCGTGACCGACGTGATGAAGGCGACCCTCATCCCGCTGCTGCTGGCAAACATGCTTTATCACCTGTGGAGCGAGCGGTGGCGCTATATCTTCCGTATCCTGTTGATCCTGCCGGCGGTGGTGCCCGGCGTGGTCGGGATCCTGCTGTGGCGTGACTTCTACGCCATGCCCGTCGGCGGGCGCGAGGCCGGCCTTGTCAACCAGATTCTCGGCCTGATCGACCCCAGCTTGATGCATACATGGTTAGGCGACGTCAACACGGTGGTGCCCGCGATCATCTTTACCGGCTTCCCGTGGGTGAACGGCGCAAACACGCTCATCCTGTTGGCCGGCCTGCTCGCCATCCCCGGCGAGCTTTACGATGCGGCCAAGATGGACGGCGCGCGCGGCTGGACGATCTTCTGGAGTCTGGAGCTGCCGCTGCTGCGCGGGCCGCTGCGCCTGGTGCTGGTCTTCGCTTTGATCGGCGCCGTGCAGGGCTACGGGCACATCCTGATTATGACGTCAGGCGGCCCGGCCAACGCCAGCATGGTGCCGGGGTTGTGGCTCTATCGCAATGCGTTCGGATTTAACAAGTACGGCTATGCGTCGGCGATTGGCGTCATCTTGTTCATTATCTTGATCGCCTTCACCATCACCAGCCAGCGCATGCTGCGCTCCGAAGTCGAGTTCGAGGCCTAGCAGGGAGAATATGCAATGCGACACCAGCGCGGCGCGCTGCGCGCCGAGATCATGCGTTACGTTGTTCTGGTTGCTTTCCTGGGAGGCATGTTCTACCCGATTGTCTTTATGCTGCTCACCACCGGCAAGACCAACGCCGAACTGAGCATTAACTTCTTCGGCCTCCCGCGCGATTTCCAAGTCGAAAACTATACACGCGCCTTCAACGCGGTTCTTCCTTACATCGGAAACTCGATCAAGGTCAGCGGCGTCACGGTCATCGGGCAGGTGGCGCTGTCGGTGTTGGGCGGCTATGCCTTTGCGCGCTTCAAATTCCCCGGTAAAAACATCCTGTTCTACGCCGTCGTCTCGCTGATGATGGTGCCCGGCATCCTGACCTTTGTGCCGCAGTTCATCATCGCCCGCGACCTGAGCCTGCTCGGTAACCACAACGCGCTGATCTTCCCGTACATCGCCGGGTCGCAGGTCGGCGGCATCTTCATGATGCGGATCTTCTTCGCCAGCCTGCCCGAAGAACTGATGGAGGCGGCGCGCGTGGACGGCGCGAACGAACTCACGATTTTGTCCCGCATCGCCGTCCCGCTCTCCATCCCGATGATTATGGTCATCGCCGTGCAAAACATCCTCGGCACCTGGAACGACTACATCTGGCCGCTGGTCACCATCAGCATGAACGAATCGGCGCGCACCATCCCCATCGGCCTGGCCTTCCTGCCGACCGAGTACGCGCAGATTCCTTACGGCGCGGTGATGGCCGGCTACACGCTCTCGGCGATCCCGATGGCGATTCTGTTCGTCTTTACGATGCGCTACTTCGTCCAGGGTCTCAGCAGCGGCGCATTGAAGCTCTAAAAGGGGCAACAACAGGAGGACAAAAACCCATGCGTCCACGCAATGCTTCCGCCGAAAATACGTCTTTTCAAGACGCCGGGCCGTTCCGGCCACAGGTCGATATCAAGACCGACGTGGCGATGGTCTACGGCCTCACCAAGACCTTTGAAGAACGCCTCGCCGCCTGGACCGCCGCCGGCTACCGCCCGCACGTGATGACCGGCGTCGCCTGGGGCGAGTATCAAGACTACGTGCGCGGCGAATGGGACGGCATCGACCACCACGACGACGCGCAAATGGCCGCCGGCCCGTTCCCGTTAGAGCACGGCATCGGGCAGGGGCGCGATGTGTACTACATGGTGCCCACCGTGCCGTACACCAACTACCTGGCCGGGCAGCTGCGCCGCGTGGTCGATGCCGGCGCGATTGCCATTCACCTGGAGGAGCCGGAATTCTGGGTGCGCGCCGGCTACAGCCCCAGCTTTAAGAAGGAATGGGAAGCCTTCTACGGCGAACCCTGGCAAGACCCCGCCTCCTCACCCGACGCGCGCTTCCGCGCGGCGCGCCTGAAGCAATACCTGTACACGCGCGCGCTCGACACCCTCATGCGCGCGCTGAAGGCTTACGCCGCCGAGAAGGGCACGCCGGATTTCAAGTGCTATGTGCCCACTCACTCGCTGATAAACTACACGCACTGGGGCATCGTCAGCCCGGAAACCAATCTCGTCAACATGGACGTATGCGACGGCATCATCGCGCAGGTGTGGACCGGCACGGCGCGCACGCCGAACATCTACCGGGGCGAGCGCAAAGAGCGTACTTTCCAGACTGCCTACTGCGAGTACGCCTCGGCGGCGGCGATGGTGCGCGGCGCCGGCTTCCGGCTGTGGCTGCTCGCCGACCCCATCGAAGATAACCCACATTTTGCCTGGCCTGACTACCGCTTCAACTGGGAATGCACGGTCGCCGCATCGCTGTTCTTCCCGGAGACGGCGCGCTTCGAGGTGACGCCGTGGCCGTCGCGGGTCTTTATGGGCGCCTATCCTAAAGAGAACCTGCGCGACAAGCCCCTCATGCCGCTGCTGCAATCCTACGAAGCGCGGCTCGAACGCGCGGGCAAGACCGAACTGCTCGACGATACGCGCGCGGCGTTCGCGGCATTCGAGGCGTTCATGAAAGAGCGCATCGCCGAAGGCGGCGAATTTGCGACGCTGGGCTTTGCCGGCGCGCCGGAGAAGCTGGCCGAGAACCTGCGCTTCGGCGACGTGCTGGGCGCGGCGTCGGCGTTCTTCCAGCACTTAAACGCCACGCTCGACCACGACACCGACATGCGCTATCGCAATGCGCTTGCCGGCCTTTACAGCGACCCCACCGACGAGCGCGAGCGCATCCCGCCGGCCTACGCGACCGAACTGCAAGTCGTGTTCAACGCGCTGGCCGATATGGATTGGCCCGCCGGACAGGTCGAATGGGTGGGCGCGCCGGGCACGCGGGCGGCGATAGCGATCAGCGATACTATGATGTTCCAGCGCGGCGAGCCGAATCCCAGCGACCCGGACATGTCCTTCCTCTACGGCTTGGCGCTGCCGCTGCTCGACCACGGCCTGCCCTTCTCGATGGTGCAGTTCGAGCGCTTCGGCGACGCCGGCTATTTGAGCGCCGACGTCGACGTGCTCCTGCTGACTTACGAGGGGATGAAGCCGCCGGCGGCGGCGGTGCACGACGTGATGGTAAAGTGGGTGAAGGCCGGCGGTAAGCTGGTGTTGTTCGGCGCGGGCGACTCTTACGATACGGCGCGCGCTTGGTGGAACCAGGACGGGCTTGCCTACAAGCGCGCACAGGATCACCTGACCGAGGCGCTGGGGTTGGGCGTCGATCCCAGGCCGGGCGTGCATGCGGCCGGCGCGGGGCGTGTGCTCATCGCGCCGGAGAGCCTGACCGCGCTCGCCCACGATCCCAAAGGGGCCGACACAGTATGGGATTGTCTCAATCAGGTACAGCCCACCGAAGCGCGCGATGCGCTGATCCTGCGGCGCGGCCCTTACGTGATTGCGGCGGGCCTGCGCGCGCCGGCGACGCTGGCCGGCAAGTACGTCGATCTGTACGACGCGGCGCTGGCTGTACGCACCGACCCGGTGATCGAGCCGGACATGCGCTATTTCTTCGTCGATATCGACCGCGCCGATCCCGGTCACGCCTGGGTGCTCGCGGCGAGCGGGCGCGTCGATGCCGAACGGTATACCGCCGACGCGCTGTACTGCACCGTCAGCGGGGCCGCCGATACGACGATGGCGATGCGCGCCGTCTTGCCGCGCGCGCCAAAGGGCATTGATATTGATCCCGGCGCGGATGGGCTAAGCTATAGCTGGGACGCCGCATCGCGCACCGTTTTCGTCACCGGGCCGGCGGATCCCAAAGGGGTATCTTTCTCAATACAGTTCTAGGGGCGGTTGGCGGTTGGCAGTTGGCGATTAGCAATTAGTAGTTAGCGGGGAATCGAACATGGCGGTCCGTAGCTCCCAGGGAGCTTCATGGACTTTGCCGAAATAATTCGGTAATGGGTACAATTTTGTCAAACCGCCACATCTGGGGGTAGGGGCGGGTTTCAAACCCGCCCCATGCACATCAACTTAAGAATTTTGACCGTTTGTGCGCCTGTTCCCCCTCTCCCCAAAC
>JAFGMM010000070.1 GCA_016927535.1 Anaerolineae bacterium | reverse complement strand
CTTGATTTTGATGCCGAAACTCAATTGTTAAGGTTCTTCGAGCCGCCCGACCTTTGCCGGGTCGCTCGTGGTTTATCTAAACTCGATCATCCTTGACACAGACCTATTGTACATATCGGCATGGCCGGCAACAAAACCCAACCGTCAACGAGGACCGATTCGTGCCAACGTTGTTTTCTGCCTCACCCCTGCGCACTGCGCGCGCTTCCCCCTCTCCACGACGTGGAGAGAGGGACAGAGGGGGTGAGGTTATCTTAAAGAAACACCAGAACGAATCAACCTCAAGATGTCGGCCCCGCGCTTTGCCGCAGCGGATGTTATACTCGATTCGGACGGGCAAGCACGCACGAGAGAAAAGCACGTGAACCTCAACGACTACCAATGGTCTCACAACCCGCGCGGTATGCACAACATCGAAGTCTACCAGAGCCTCGATACCAGCCGCTACACCGATACACATATGGGCTGGGCCAAGATCATCTGCGGCGGCGCCGAGTTCCTGGGCATTGTGCAAACGCTCATGGCGAACAACTGCACGCCCATCATCCGCACCTGGCGCGGCGGGTACGGCGCCACCTACCCCGACCCCGGTATGTTCGACGTGTGGCAGGCGTATATCGACGTAGGCGTGAAGTGGTTCGAGATGTACAACGAGCCGAACCTCGACGGCGAATGGCCCCAGATCGAAGGCGGCTTCGGACCGACCATCGACGTAAGCTACCAGAACTTCTACGAAGTGGTGCGCCCGATGATGGATAACTGGCTGAACTGGGCTGAGTGGATCATCGCACGCGGCGCGTATCCCGGCTTTATCGCGTTCTCCGAGACCACCGACTCGCGGCACGCGGCCATCCGCTGGGCCGAAGCATTCGTCTCGTACCTGGCAAGCGCACACCGCGCGCGCTTCCGAAACGTCATCGCTAACGGCATGTGGATCGCCACGCACCCCTACATCGCCAACCACTTCTACCAGGCCGTGCCGGGGCAGCCCGGCGTGCCGCGCCCGGTCAATCAGCAGACCGCCAACGAGGGCGGCTGGCACTTCGAATACCCGCGCGACCCCATCTGCCAGGCGCACGACCCCGGGCGCACGGTGTGGGGTGGCACGCCGCTGACGCCCAACGGCGACCCGGTGGGCCTGACGAATATGGGCGTCGTGGTCAACGATCTGTTGAAGCGCTACGTGAACGGCGGGCCGCTGCCGGTGGTGGGCACCGAGGGCGGCATCTGGCGCATCCCTGCGCCCGACGACCCGCCGCACGTGATCGATGTGCGCTATCCCGGCTACACCTGGCATAGCCACGCCGAAGCAACGGTTGCGATGTTCGATTGGATGGCGAACGAGGGGCCGCCGTGGATGTTCGGCGTGACGCTGTGGAAGGAAGACGATTACTTCTCGTCGCGCGGCGAGCATGGCCTGCCGCCGGCGGTGGACCGGATGAAGTACCGCGCGCCGGCGCTCAAGAATGTGCCGGCGCTCCCGACCATCGGGCCGGATAACCTGACCGCCGAGACCGGGCCGTACCTGGGCGGGCCGGGGCCGGTGCACGGCGCGCCGGACTATCATTTCGTGGCACTGGCGCCGGGCCTGCAAGCCGAGTGGTTTTTCGAGACGGCGCGCGCCTACTGGCAGGCCTTTCGCCCGGCAGTGGTGACCAACCTCAGCGTGATCCCGTACATCCCGGCAGATTACAGCCTTGCCGTGACCGTCATCACCCGCAGCGACACCATCTCGTACATGGACCAGGTGGTGCGCGATGCATGGCCCAACGTCTTGTATGATCCTATCGTCGCCGACAGCATCGAAGGCATGGCGGAAATCCTCAACTGGCGGGCCGCGAACGGGCTGCCCTTCGGCGTCCGGCGCGACGCGCCCGGTTAGCTATACGAAGCCGAACCGGTAAATATGATAATCGTGTCTAAAACTATTCTATAGACCTTCAGAAAATGTTTTAGACTCACCTCACCCCCCAGCCTCCTCTCCACAGGGTGGAGAGGGGGAGAACCCCCCCAGATGGCGGCTCCGATTCCCCCTCTCCATGTTATGGAGAGGGGGGTAGGGGGTGAGGTAAATTCCAGAACATTATCTGACAAACTATAGCACAATCCCTTTTCACATCCTACTAACCCCGCGCCCCTCCGCGGCAAACGTCTAACAATTCCCAGGCACCACCTCCCATAGATCATTGCGATCAACCATGATAAATTAGCTCTATCTTAATCATAGCGCGAAGATCGACCGGCCATATCCTGCTTGCAGTCGTCACGGGTGAAGTGAACACCCCGACTCGGCATCTCGTCGCTACACAAACCCGCGCCGATGCCCTAAACGGCGCATCGGACGAGGGCGAGACCTGGTGTTTAAACTGTTTTGAATTCCCCTAAATCGTCAAAAACTCTTGAATTATTTTGATATTTTATCAAGTTTTTTCTTTGCATCTGTTATGTCTATAGGCAAGCAGGGCTATTTTCAATGCCAAAGTGTTAATGTATAGTGAAATGACAATGGTTTAACCTGGATTATTTTAATTCAAAATCGAAACAAGCGTGAAAAAATCGAGGTAAAACGTTTTGGGCGTTACATTTTATCAGAATCAAAGCAGCAATTTCGACGTTCAGGTCGCAGCCGGCACCGCAGAAGTTGACCCGGCGGCATGGGATCGCCTGGCCGGGGAACGCCCCTTTGCCAGCTACCGTTGGTATCGCTTCGCCGAAACCGTGCTGGGCGGCGGCAAACCGCTTTATATTACTTTGTCGCAGGCCGGCGAACCGGTGGCGCGCGCCACCTTCTGGCTTGAGATGCAGGAACCGCTCGCCATCGCGCCCGGTCCATTGCAAGGCCTGATCGACGCAGCGCTGCATCGCTGGCCCGTGATGACGTGCTGCTCGCCCCTCTTCCCAACCTCTGGCCTGATCCTACCTGACCCACCGCGGCGCAGCGCGGCGCTGCGCGCGCTGCTCCAGGCGACCGAGGAACAGGCCAGACAGCATAGAGCATCGTTCATCCTCTTTGACCACCTGGAACCCGAACAGATCGCCGGTTGGCCGGCGCCGTTCACGCCGGCGGCATTCGCCGACCCGGGCACCTACTTAGCGATCACGTGGCCTGACTTCGACAGCTACGTGCAGCAGTTAAGCAAATCGGCGCGCAAGGACTACCGCCGGCACCGCAACCGCGCCGCCGATCTAGGCATCGAGGTCACAGCACACGATGCGATCACGACACCGCCGGCGCAAGCCCTGGCGCTGATCGAGAACGTGGAAGCCAATCACGGCAGCGTGACCAACCCCTGGACGTGCGCCGTACTGGAGCACGCCGGCATGATCGATACGGTGTGGCTGACGGCGACCATCGGCAGCAAATTGGTGGGCTGCGGGCTGCTGGTCGGCGACGGCGACGGGCTGTTCCTCGCGCTGTTGGGACTCGACTACGACGTGCAATATGTCTACTTTCAGTTGGTTTATGCCTCGATTCGCAGCGCGATAGAACGCGGTTACCAGGTCGTGCGGGGCGGGCGCGAAGCCTACGAGACGAAAGAGCGCTTGGGCTTCCGGCTGGAGACGAACCATCACGTCATGTTTGCCGGGAGAACCCGGCTGTTACAAGGGCTGGGCCGCTGGCTGGCGGCCGGCGAAGCAGTAGTCGGGTAAGCGGGGCCATGGACTTCGACGTTGAGATCGTCCACAGCGCCGCCGAAGTAGGCCAGGAGCAATGGGACCGGCTTGGCGCCGGGCATGCTTTCGCCAGCTACCGCTGGTATCGCTTTGGCGAGGCGGTGATGGCGGGCGAGACGCCCATTTATATTATCCTGTCGCACAGCGGCGAAGCAGTGGCCCGCGCGACCTTCTGGCTCGCGCGGCGCGAACCGCTGCCGGTCGCGTCGAAGATGCTGCGCTGCCTGGCACAAACCGCCCTGCGCCGCTGGCCGCCGATGCTGTGCCGGTCGCCGCTGGCGAACATCTCCGGGCTTATCCTGCCAGGCCCGCCGCTGCGCGACGCCGCTTTTCGGACTCTCATCCGGGTCGCGCAGGAGCAGGCGCGGCGGCACCGGGCGTCTTTCCTCGCTTTCGACTTCCTGGAACACGACCAAGCCCGGTGGCCTGCTTGGCCGGGAGGGTTCACCCGCATCGAAGTCCCGGACCCCGGCACGCGCTTGTGCATCGCCTGGACCGACTTCGAGTGCTACCTGCAACACCTGAGCGCCAAAACCCGCAAGAACTACCGGCGCAACTGCCGGCAGGCGCACGACCTGGGCATCGAAGTCAAGGAGCGCCGGGCGACGACCGACATAGACCGGGCGCTGCCGCTCATCCGCAGCGTCGAGACAAAGCACAACTCGGCGCCGAACCCGTGGGTACACGGGATGCTGGCACACGCCGGCATGGTCGATTCGGTGTGGCTGGCGGCGGAAATCGCGGGCCGGCTGGTCGGCTGCGAGCTGATGCTGGGCGACCGCGACGTCTGGTTCGTGACGGCGCTGGGGCGCGACTACGACACGCCGCTCGTGTACTTTCTGCTCGGTTATGCGGACATCGAGCGCGCGATCCAAGAAAAGGTCCGGGTGCTGCGCTGGGGAAGCGGCGCTTACGAGACCAAGCAGCGGTTGGGGTTCGAGCTAGAGCCTAACAACCACATGACGTTTATGCCGAATAGCCGGGGGCTGCGCTGGCTGGCGCGCCGCCTGAGTCCTTAGCTTTAGACTCAAAGGGCGCAGAGTACTACAGGAGAAAAGACAAAGATGCTCGCCCGCCTCTACCAACCGACCTACCTGCGCGAAGCCCGGTCAAGCTCGAAAGTGTTTCGCCGCATCCTCATGATCGTCGCAGTCTTCACGCTGCTGCGCTTCACCTTCCAGGGGATGCTGCTGAGCGGGGCGTTTTTCTCCAACGAGAAGGATTTTCTGCCGCCCGACCTGCTGGTCTACATCGTCGCCGCCGGTCACTTCCAGCAGCGCGAGCCGCTGTACTTGCAAGGACCGATAGAGCGCCTGGAAGATATCTACCAGTACGCGCCGTCTTTTGCGCTGGCCTTCACGCCCTTCTTGTCGATGCATCCCGCGCTGGTCTTGGCGATTCATACCGTGCTTCACGTGCTGGCTTATGCGCTGCTTTATATGTGGTGGGACCGGATTTTCCGGCGGTGGGGCCTGGAACAGGCGCGCGTCATGCTGGTATGGACTCTGCCGGCCTGGTTGGTTTTCTCGACGTTCTGGGCCGATTTGCTGTACCTGAACCTCTACATTCCGATGGCGCTGCTGGGCACCTGGTTGATCGAAGCGGTGCTGGAGGAGCGTCTGGGGTGGTCGGTATTGTGGCTTTCGATCATTTTGCAGATCAAGCCGCAGTGGGCTTTCGCGGCGCTAGTGCCGCTGCTGCTGGGGCGTTGGCGCTTCTTCTTGAAGTTAGCGGTGCTGGCGGCGATGGTCTATGCAGCGGTGGTTGGGGTGGTCATACTGGCCGCCGGGCCGGAGTACGGCTGGCAGCAGCATGTCGAATACGTCGAATTCCTGGCGCGCCTAAGCCGTGACTTCCCGTGGCGCGACCCCGACGCGCCCTTCCTGGGATACAACCACTCGATCACACAGATCGTCTTCTACCTGTTGGGCGTGTCGGCAGGAGCGACCACCCTGGCGGCGCTTATCAAGGGGCTGCTGCTCGCACCGCTGGTAATCATGGGTCTGCGCACCCTGGCGCGCCCGGTCAACGACCGCCGGCTCGGTTTAGTGTGGGCATTTGCGCTTTACCTGGGTGCGCTCATCTGGCTGGACATGGTGTGGGAGGTCGCGCTGGGCGTCGCTATCTTCCCGTACCTGCTCGCCGTGCCGGTGCGCCGGAGTGTGCGGGTGGGGGTGTGGGTCGTGTTTCTATCTTATGCGCTAATCGACGCCGTGCAGATTCTTAGTTTCATCGTCATGGGTGAGGGTGTGTTGAGCGGCCCGTATGTGCTGACCGATCTCAGTATTTATATCCCGGTCGTGATGATCGTCGTCCTGGTATTCTACGGGCTGCTGCTGAGGCGATTGGGGAACCCTGCAACCGCAGAAACGTAACATTTCATTGACATCTCGGCGGCGAACTTGCCGGGAATCGATTGTACTATAGATGTATAATTAAGAAACAAGGTTAAATTAATTAAGGAGAACGCGATGCTCACAGGCATCTACCAGACAATCGCCGTCCTGCTCGTCGCCGCCGTCTTCTACATGATGGATTTCCTGTTCATCACCCATTATGACAAACAGCGGCGCGGCGCGGGCAGCGGTCGAAGCTGGAACTACACGTTGATGACCGCGCTGATGTTCGTGCTCGTGGCATTGCAGCCGGTGGCGCTGCCGTGGCTGAGCGTTTCGACCGGCGCATGGTGGGGCCTGTTAATCCAACTCGCCGGCTTCGGGCTGGTCGCCGGCGGGCTGGCGCTGCAAGGCTGGTCGCGCCTGCACCTGCGCCAGTTCTACGCGGAGCGGGTCGAGGTCCAGCCGGAGCACGCGCTGATCGACGCCGGGCCGTATGCCTATGTGCGCCACCCGATTTTCACGTCGTTCTTCATGTACGTCCTGGGGCTTCTGCTGATAAACCCCTCGCTGCCGCTGCTGCTCCTGACCGGCTACGTCTTCTGGGATTTCTCGCGGGCGGCCCGGCAGGAAGAAGACCTGCTGTGCCGGACTCTGCCCGGCTACACCGAGTACATGACCCGCACGGCCCGCTTCTTCCCGCGCATCCCGCCCAGGCAGGAGGCGAACGACTATGAAACTTGAGACCTTTTTGAACCTGCCCACGGCGGGAATCGCCGGGCTGGTGCGCGCGGCAGGGCCGAAGGTCTGTGCGTTTCCGATCAACGGCACACGGCGCTGGTTCATGCTGGAACATCCGCCGCAGCCCGGCGACGACCCGGTGACCGCCTATTACGAAGCCATCAGCAAACGCCACGTCGCGCTTTACAAGATGCTCTTCGATCACGGCGTCGATACGCTGCTGACGCCGGTCTTTGGTCCCGACCTTGCGGAGCGCGGCGCCGCCTACATGCACATGGCAACCGCCGGCTTGAGCCGCCTGGCGAAACATCCCGATTTCGTAAACTTCTACGCCGAATACGGCGTGCGCGTGCGCTTCTACGGCGACTACCGCCGGTTCTTCGCGCCGCCCTATGACGACCTGCCGGCGCAGTTCGACGCAGTGACCGCGCAGACCGCCGCCTTCGAGCGGCGCCGGCTGTTCTTCGGCGTGTGCGCGCAGGACGCCTACGCGACCGCCGCCGAGTTGATGATCCGCTATTACGACGCGCACGGGCGCGCGCCCGATAAAGACGCGCTGGTTACGATGTATTACGGCGAGCCCGTGCCGCCGCCGGACTTCTTTATAGGCTTCGACAAATTTTGTGTCTTCGATGTTCCCTTAGTCACGACCGGCCATGAAGACCTCTACTTCACGGTCAGCCCTTCGCTCTATCTCACCGAACGGCAGCTAAGGGAAATTCTGTACGATCACTGTTATGCCCGGCGCAGCAGTGAAACCGATTACGCCGAGATGACCCCGGAAGGCTGGAACGCGATGGGCAGTTTTTACCGGGTGAACCTGGGCAAAACTTTAGGTGTAGGAGCAAAACATGAGCATTTGGGCTTCTGGTATCCGCGAGCGAACGTGGAAATCCCGGCCAGCTTTGCAGCAAATCCGTGAGCAAGAGGATATGGACCATTACCAAAGCTTTCGACACTTACTGCAAAACGAGATCGGGCAAAACATTATCACCAGTTCGGCATACGATACGGCCTGGGTCGCGCGCCTGGGCGAAGTGGACGAAGACCTGGCAAGCGGCGCGCTGGAATGGCTGCGCGACAACCAACTGCCGGATGGCGGCTGGGGTGCGTGCCAGCCGACGTACTATCACGACCGCCTGATCTGCACCCTATCGGCGATGACGGCGCTGGCCCGCTACGGGCGCGCCGAGGATCGCAGCCGATGGCAGCGCGCCCAACTGGCGCTAGAGATCGCCTCGAAGGGGCTGCTCGCCGACCCGGCCGGCGCAACGGTGGGCTTCGAGATGATCGTGCCGACGCTGATGGCCGAGGCGGACGCACTGGGCGTCATCAAGCTCCCACAGAACGGTTTTCTGGACCAGTTGAGCCGCTACCGCGCCGCCAAGCTCGCCGCTCTGCCGGAGGGCATGATTAACCGCCGCGTCACCGTGGCTTTCTCGGCAGAGATGGTCGGGCTGGACGGGCTGCACCTGCTGGACGCCGATAACCTGCAAGAAGCAAACGGTTCGGTGGCCTGCAACCCGGCGGCGACGGCGTTCTTTGCCCGGCACGTGCGCCCCCAAGACCCGGCAGCGCTGGCCTACTTGCGGCGCTTCACCGTCGATGGCAGTGTGCCTTACGTCGCGCCGATTGACGTGTTCGAGTTTGCCTGGCCGCTGTGGAACCTGGCGCTGACCGGGTTGGCGGACGACGGCGAGTGGTCGGATTTGAGCCGCCCGTACCTGGATTTCCTGGGGGAACACTGGGCGCCGAATCGGGGCATCGCTTCGGTGGCAGACTTTTCGGTCATCGACGGCGACGCCACCAGCGTCACCTACGAAGTACTGAGCAGCTACGGGCGCGCGGTCGATCTGGGCGGCGTGCTGGCGCACGAAAACGGCGACCACTTCCGATGCTACGCGCTGGAGGCGAACCCGTCTATCAGCACCAACGTGCACGCGCTCGGCGCGCTGCGGCAGGCCGGCCTGGATATAGCGCACCCGTCGGTTCAAAAGATTCTGGGGTTCTTGCGGCGCTCGCAAACCTTGCAGTTGTTCTGGGCCGATAAGTGGCACGCATCGCCCTACTACCCCACCGCGCATGCCATCATCGCGTGCGCCGGCTACGCCGACGAGTTGATCGAAGAAGCGCTTTATTGGACGCTGGAAACCCAAAACGCGGACGGCTCGTGGGGCTACTACCTGCCCACCGCCGAAGAGACCGCTTACTGCCTGCAAGCGCTGGTCGTCGCCCGGCGGCACGGGCACGCGGCGCCGGACCGCGCGCTCATACGCGGCGCCGCGTGGCTGGCCGAGCACGCCGAACCGCCCTATCCGCCGCTGTGGATCGGCAAGTGCCTATATTACCCGTCCCTGGTGGTGCGCTCGGCGATCCTGAGCGCGCTGATCCTGGCGGAGCAGGAACAAAGTTGAAAAATAAAAAATGATTAAAATAGATCCTAGAAACAGATACAAATGAGATGTTGTGAGAGAAGCGAAACATGCAGGTCGTAAAACAACTTATGACGGTTCCCTCAACCGACGACCCCGAAGATGCCCGCCGGAGAAAACTGCTGAACATTTTGCTGCTGGGGATCGCCGCCCTGACTATCCTGGTGCTGATCGGCGTCGGGGCTGCTTCGGCCTTTGGCCCCGACAGCAATACCCTGGAGGAAGACTTTCTCCTCTACTCCGCAGTGATCGGCACGCTGGTCGGCGTTGGGATTATTTTTGCCATCAACCGCTACGGGTCAGGCTGGGTGGCGAGCCTGAGCTTTTTGCTGCTGCTCACCGCTGCCTTCACTTTCAGCGATTCACCGCGCGAGGTCGCCAACGGGCGCACGCTGTTTCTGTTCGCCATCCCGGTCGTCATGTCGAGCGTGCTGCTGCGCCCCTATGCCAGCTTTGTCCTGGCCGGCGTCAGCAGCCTGATTATTTCTGTCCTGGCGCTCGCCGAGTTGCAAATCTCTCCCAATGTGCCGGCCATCCTGGGCTTCTTCGCCCTGGCGCTGGTCTCGTGGCTCTCGGCGCGCAGCCTGGAAAATGCGCTGGAAGACCTGCGCGCCATCAACCGGGAGCTAGACCAGCGGGTAGCCGACCGGACGGCAGACCTGGCGAAAGCCCTAAACCGGGTGCAGGAGGAATCGAATAAAAACCAAGCCATCCTGGAAAGCATCGCCGACGGCGTGATCGTTTTCGACGATGCCGGGACCGCCATCGTTGCCAACCCTGCCATTCCCAGCCTCATCAAACAACCTTCTCACCAGATCATCAACCACGATATCAACACCTTGATGCAAGGTGGTAAGGTGAGACCGGAGGACCAAGAGATCATCAGCAACCAACTGGCCGACGCCAGACACCACGGTCCCAGCGTCAAGATTCAGTGGGGCGACAAGATTCTCTCGGTGAGCTTCGCCTCGGTGCGCGATGCCTCCAGCACAACCGTGGGCACGGTGGCCGTGTTCCGCGACTTTACGCGCGAGGCGGAACTGGACCGCATGAAGAGCGCGTTTGTGTCAATGGCCTCGCATGAACTCCGCACACCGCTTAACGCCATCCTGGGTTACACCGACATGCTCCAGGAGGGCGTCTATGACCCGCTGACCGATGGGCAGCGCGATGTGATGGGCCGCATCATGGCAAACAGCCGGCGCATGTTGAGCCTGGTCAACAACCTGCTGGACCAGGCCCAGATGGAAGCCGGCCGGCTGTCGCTGCATATGATCCCCTTCAGCCCTGTCGAACTGATCGAAGACCTGAAATCGGTGATGAGCGTGCTTTCGGATAACAAAGGGCTGGACCTGGTGTGCAGCATCGACGAGGATATACCGGAAACGCTCCACGGCGACCCGCAGCGCCTAGAGCAAATCCTGATTAACCTGACGGGCAATGCGATCAAATTCACCGAGCAAGGCTGGGTGAAAGTGCACCTCTATCGATCCGACCTGGATTACTGGGCGATAGAAGTCTCAGACACCGGCGCCGGCATCCCCCAAGAGGCGCACTCCTATATTTTTGAAAGCTTCCGGCAGGTCGATGACTCGGTGACGCGCAAGCACCAGGGGTCGGGGTTGGGGCTTTCGATTGTCAAACAACTGACGACCCTGATGGGCGGCGAAATCTCGTTAGAAAGTGAGGTGGGCAAGGGGAGCACATTTAAGATCGTGCTGCCGTTTGCACCCCTCCAGGAGGAAGGACATGAGTGACAAACCCTTAGCGTTAGTTATTGAAGACGACTTCGACGCGGCGACCATCTTCGCCACGGCGTTAAAAGCCAATGGATTCGAGACCGAGATGATCCACGACGGCGCCGAAGCGCTCAAGCGGCTGGAGACGGTCACGCCGGCGGTGGTGGTGTTGGATATGCACCTGCCGGAGGTCGCCGGCACCGATATCCTGCGGCGGATTCGCGCCAACCCGGCGATGAAAGACACCCGCGTACTCGTCGCCACCGCCGACGCGCGTATGGCCGACACGGTTGAACACCTGGCCGACCTGGTGCTGCTCAAACCCATTACCTTTAGCCAGGTGCGCGATCTGGCGGCGCGGCTGGTCTCGGCGCGGTAGCAGTATAACCGCCGGGCCGCAGTCTATTCACGTTCGTTTCGCTTCAGGATATCCAGCCGGTTCGCGGACGACCTTTACTTGTCGGTCGCCTTCAGCACCCGCCGCACCTTGAGCGCCAAGTGCAGCATCAGACGGGTCTCGGCATCCTCCAGATCCATCCCGGTAATATCGGCCACCCGGCTCAGCCGGTAGCTCAAGGTATTGCGGTGCACACAAAGCTCGTCGGCGGTGCGCGCCAGGTTGCCGTTATTGGTGAAGAAGGCGTCCAGCGTGCGGATCAACTCGCCCTCGTGACGCCCGTCGTACTCCAGCACTGCCCCCAAGGTTTCGTCGCAGAAACGCTGCAACTCCTGGGGATCGTCCACCGAGAGCAGCAGCCGGTAAAGGCTCAAGTCGCCGAAGTAAAGGGTACAGCCATCACTGCCGGCGCGCAGATCCGCGCTCATTTGCAGCGCTCGCTCGGCCTGGCGGTAGCTCTTGCGCAACTCGACCAAGCCGGCCGCCGGCTGCCCCACCCCGCAGGCGACAGTTGTCTGCAAACGTTCGGCAAACGCCCACCGGATCGCTTCGGCGATGTGCATGGCGCGCGGCACCGTGCCCATCGGATAAAGGATCAGCGCGCCGCCCGGCGCTTGCCCGACCACGCCTTCGATGCGGCGCGAGGTCATCTCGTTACGCAGCATCTCCAACAGGCGCGCCGGGTCGATTTCACTGCGATAGAGCGTCACAACATAGTGCTGCGCAACATCCAGGCCGGCCTGCACCGCGCCGGCTTCGAGCCGGGCGTCGTCCTGAGAATCGCCGGCCAGCCAACGCTGCACCCAATCGCCGCGTGCGCGCGTCTCGGCATCGACCACCGCCTTTTGCTTGGCAAGCTCCATCGCGCAGACCATCGCGCCGCGCTCGGCGGTCATACGGTCCAGGTCGTCGAACATGCCGCCGTTGAGGATGGTCAGGTAGCCGGCCCGCCGGCCCTCGACCACCAGCGGCACCGTGTAACCGTTGTCCAACACCGCACCGCTGCCGTTGCCGCCAAGCTGGGCTTCAACTTCCCACACTTTCAGGCGTCTCATCGGCGTCTGCGAGGTGTACGCCAGCAGCTCGCCGTTGACGTCGTAAATCACCGCCACCTTGCCGGTCGTGCGCGTCACCGCCGCCAGGATCGCCTCCAGGCCCCGGTTCTCGGCGGCCAGGGCCGCCAGTTGCCCGGCGACATCCTGGGCGCGCCGCTCAAGCTGCGCCTCCCGGTCGATCAGCAGCCGGGTGACTTCCCGCTCAACGTCGAGCAGGCGCGCAGTTTCAGGCAGAAACAGCAGTGGCAACGCGAAGACCTCGGCCTGCTCAATCGCCGCCTGGTCGATCTCGCCCTGCACGCCAATCGCCGCGACGCCCACACCGGCCAAGCTTTCGATCACGCGGGCCAGGGTCAGGCGCTCATCGACCAGGCGTAAGGTTTCGAGACTGATAAGCACCAGTTCGCCCGGCTCCAGGTTGAGGAAAGCCGGCGGCTGGACGCGGGTCCGGCGCACCCAAGAGATTGGATGCTCCGGGTCGCCGGCGACCAAGTGCGCGCCCTCCGGTAGGGCAAGGCGCAAAACTTCTTTGACACTTATCGAGGGTTGCATGGTTCCCTCTCCCTGTTTCACCGCGCTAACAAAAAAGAGCCTGGACCGGCTGTTCCACGCTCTTTGCTCATCTTGGCGCCAGGCTTAGCTAGCCTGAACCATCCGGTCGCAGCAACAGCCGCTTTGCCCACATCGAGCCAACCTGGCCGACGGGGAATTGTTGGTTAATAAAGGCCCAGACTACCGCCATCTTGACCTCAGCGTCCGATCCAACACACATGAACTTAGTGTAATCCTACCACAAAGCCCGCGCAAACGTCAACCACCGCTTTGTGCAATTTTCACAAGTCCTTTTATGCACTCATGGACCGACCGCCAAAAGTTGCGAGTTGCATAAAGCAGGTCTGTAAAATCAATACTATTCCAATCATCAAGTTTGACTTCAAACCCGCAACGCTCCATAATGTGAGGAGTAGTTTAAACGCAAACGCCGGATGTAGATAAATTAATGACCAATCCACTTCGCCAACCGCCAGGGAAAATGAAAACGAAAACGATCAACAACGCCACCATGGAAGCCAGCATCAGAGCCGACGCACGCAAGCTCTCACAGCGCTTTGCCAACACACCCGTGATGTCAACCCTCAAGCACTGGCCGGGGCCGCGCGTGCAAGAATCCCACTATCGCGCGGCCGTGCTGACCACTCAGGACGAAGCCGCCGGCCTGACCTTCGAGATCACCAGCAGCGCCCACACCGCCGCAACCTTCTACCTCCGGTCGATGCTCGGCCTGCGCTTTGACCTGTCGGATCTGACCGGGGAGGACAAGCAGAACTGGCTGGACGAGATACGGCCCGCCCTGCGGGCCGTCGAAGCCATCCGGCGCGACTCGACCAAGCGCGACCTGGCGCACCTGATCCAAAACGGCCGGCTCAACCGCGGCCTGTTCGACACCCTGGACGACGACCCGGCCCACCGGAGTCTCGCCGATCTCATACGGGATAACCATTTAGATTCTGGCCTTGAGGAGCCTTTAGCCGGCTTTCTAGAATACCCGGCCTTCGAGTTCCTGGAGCTGGTGAACTTGCTAGAACACATCGCCCGGCCCATCTTCCTGTGGACGCCGGCGCGCTGGGAAGGGACCTACATCGTTTTTGTGCTCTACAAAGAATTCATGTATGTCCACGCCTTCTCGCCCCAGCAGCAGGGCGTCGCGCGGGTGGTTCACTCCCTCGTTCAAGAATTGATCGACTGGATTGCCCAACAGTGGAACCTGTTTTAATGCCATGACCCACTCACTCACGACCGAACCCATCACGCTTACCCTCAAAACGCCGTTCAAGATCGCGCACGGCACCAGCGCGACCCGCCATAACGTGATCGTCCACCTCGGCGCGGCGCTGGGCGAAGCGGCGCTGGCGCCCTATTACGGCGTCACCGCCGCCGACGTGATCGCCTACATCGAGTCGCCGCAGGTCGCCGCCGCGCTGGGTGACGACCTGATGCAGCGCGAAGACATCCTGGACCGCCTGCCGGCAGGCCCCAGCGCGGCGCGCGCCGCCATCGACATGGCTCTGCACGACCGGGCCGCCCGGCAAATGGGCGTGCCGCTCTACCGGCTGTGGGGGCTTAACCCGGCGCGCGCCCCGCTGAGTTCGTTCACCATCGGCATGGAAGAGGACGAGGCCGTGCTGCGCGAGAAAATCCGCGAAGCCGCCGGCTTCCCCATCCTCAAGCTGAAGCTGGGCAGCGGCAGCTTGGACGCCGATGTCGCCACCGTGCGCATCGCCCGCGAGGAGACGGATGCCCGCCTCTGCGTGGACGCCAACGCCGGCTGGACCCCACAGGAAACCGCCAAGATGGTCGAGCGCCTGGCGCCTTACGATCTGCTGTTCATCGAGCAACCCATCGCGCAGGACGACTTGGCCGGCTGGCACGACCTGCACCGGCTCATCCCCGGCGACGCGCCGCCGCTGATCGCCGACGAATCGGTGCATAACAGCCGGGACATCTTCCCGCTGGCCGGCGCCGTAGACGGGATCAACATCAAGCTGGCGAAAGCCGGCGGCCTGCGCGAGGCGTGGCGCATGATTCAAGTGGCGCGCGGGTTCGGCATCAAAGTGATGCTCGGCTGCATGGTCGAAAGCGCGGTCGGGGTCACCGCCGCCGCGCACCTTGCGCCCCTGGTCGATTACGCCGACCTGGACGGCAACCTCCTGGTCGCCGACGATCCCTTCAAAGGCGCACGCCTGGGCCGGGACGGCAGAATTGGGCTACCGGAAGGGCCGGGGCTAGGCGTAACTCGCGCTTAGCAGCGGCTCCACGGACAAACGCCCCTGGAGTTGGTTTATCCGGTCGCGCTCGTGCCAGACCAGGAGCCGCAGCATCTTGCGCGGACTCCATAATTCGCCGCGCTCCCCTACCACCCGCTCCACGCCGATTAAGGCCGGCAGCACCCGGAACAGGTGCTCGCGCACGGCGTGCAGCCGGTCCAGATCGCCGGCCGGCAGCCGCTCGCGCGGGCCGGCCACCCCCAGGCGGTCCATCACGTCCCATTCCCAGGCTGCGATATCGGCGGCAGCGACCCGCCATCCCTTTTCGAGCATATCCATCAGGTCGGCCCGGCCCCAACTGAGCAGCACCAAGCCGCGATTGACTTCTGCCTCCAGGAGCGGCTTCCAATCGTACCGGAAAAACGCCGAGACTCGACGGCCGGTCCCGGCAAGCTCGTAGCTGCCGTCGATGCAGTAACCGTCCCACACTTCATCGACGTGCAGCTTAACTACCTCGGTATTCGTCCAGAACGCCTCGCCGTGAAAAGCGGTCCAGGCCGCGTACTCCTCGACCGCATCATGCATCGCTGCCAGCGCTGCGTCGGCGCTGACTCCGTAAGCAAAACAGCCGGGATGCTGGAGCGCCCACGCCACCGAACGCCATCCCTCTTGGTTATTCTCCAGACCGATGCGAAACGGCATAGCCCACCTCTCGAACCTCGATTTTTGCATTTGCAAGACAGAAATACATCCGATACTTAATATTATAAAAAGCCCTCACCGGATCACGGTGAGGGCTTTGTTATAGATTTGTTATCTCTTGTGCTTAACGTTCCGTCTCGGTCATCACACCGGCGCCGGTTGCGTTCGTGCGGGTGCGGCGCGCCAGTTCGTACACGCCCAGGGTGACCAGAAACCCCAATCCCAACCCGGCAGCCAGGGTCAAATCAAACAACGCAGTGACGAACACGAAAAACACCGGCAAAATATTGATAACACTCTCGAGCTTCGCGGTCATCTAAAACTTGCCTCCTGGGTATCGTTCGCTCTACTAGATATAAAGACGTATCACGACCGGTTTTGGTTCCTCCAACAGTACTAATTGACTACTCGCGCGTGACCCAGACGCCCGGCTGCGTTATCATCTGGCAGCCTTGGTACAGTTCACTTACTTATCATACACTTTCATGCGCGAGCCGTTTCGATTACTTAGGTCCTATATAACCGCACAGCCGGGGCTGCTGTTGGTTATCCTCGCGGCGGCCGGCCTCCGCCTCTACCAACTCGACCTCGTGCCGCCCGGCCTGCACCACGACGAAGTAATCAACGGCCAGATCGCCGAAGCCATCACCCGCGAGCAGTTCGTAGTCGTACACCCACTGGGCGGCGGGCGCGAGACGCTCTATCACCTGGCGCTCGCCGCATCGCGCGCGCTGCTGGGCGGCGGCGTCGTCCCGATGCGGCTGCCGTCGGTGCTGCTGGGGCTGGCGGGCATTCTTGCCGTTTATGCGCTCGCGCGGCGCGCTCTGGGCGGTGGCGCAGCGCTTGCCGCCGCCGCCGCGATGAGCATCACCTTCTGGCACGTCGCGCTCAGCCGCGCCGCCCTGCGCGCGGTCGCCGTCGCGCCGCTGACCGCGTTCGCGCTGCTGGCGCTGTGGCCGGCCGGGGAGGGAGAAGCAAACACACCACGCCGCCGGGCGTCGCTGGCGCTCGGCGGGGCGCTTGCCGGCCTCGTCGCCCACACGTACACGGGCGCGCTGATTTTTTACCCCTTTTTGCTCACATGGATACTCTATCGCCTTATCGCAAGCCGTACCCAACGGCGCACAAACGCACTCCCTACGAAAACCCTACTCTTAAACGGCCTGCCGGTCATGCTGGTCGCGGCGGCGATTGCCGCGCCGGTCGGCGTCGCCTTGCTCACCCTGCCCGGCGCGCACGCCCGCGTCGATCTTTTGAGCGAACAGGGCGCGCTGGCGGCGCTGCGCGCCGGCGATGCCGGCCCGCTGCTGCGCAACGTCGCGGCGGCGCTGGGGATGTTCTTCATGCGCGGCGACCCGCAATGGCATTACAACATCGCCGGCCGCCCGGTCTTTGACCCGGTGAGCGGCGCGCTGATGCTGGTCGGGGTGGGCGCGGCGCTGCGGCGCTGGCGCGACCCGCGCTACGGGACCTGGGTGATATGGCTGCTGTTCGGGCTGGTCCCCAGCGCGCTCAGCGACCCCGCGCCGCACTTCGTCCGCACGGTCACGGCGCAGGCGCCGGCGTTTATCCTTTTCGGGCTGGGCGCGGTTACGGCCTGGGATTGGGCGGTGCGGCGCGGCGTCCCGCGCGCCGTGCTGGTAGGCGCGGCGGCGCTGCTGTTCGGCGCGAGCGCGCTCTGGCACGCCTGGGACTACCTGCACGTGTGGAAGCTCAGCGAACCGGTGCAGACTTTCCACCAGACCGACCTCGCCGCCGCCGCGCGCTGCCTCGACGCGCACCCAGAATATGCCGACGCGGTGATGGTCGGGTTCTACATGAACGAAGACGACCCGTGGTGGCGGTCCGGGCGCGTGGCGCTGCCGTTCATGCTGCGGCGCGGCGACGTGCGCGCGCGCTGGTTCCAGGTGCCGACCGCGTGGGTGGCGCAGGCCGGCGAGCGCGCGCTGTACTTCGCTTCGCCTAAGATCACGCTGCCGGATGCCGTGATTCCGCCGCTGCGCCCGTGGTT
>JAFGMM010000069.1 GCA_016927535.1 Anaerolineae bacterium | reverse complement strand
TCCACGTCGTCGCAGATGCCGTCCTGGTCGGCGTCGGTGCAGGGCGCGGCTTCGCAGGCGTCGCCGGTGCCGTTGCCGTCGCTGTCGGCCTGGTCGGGGTTGGCGATGTCGGGGCAGTTATCCTCGCTGTCGATGATGCCATCTTGGTCGGTGTCGCGCGGGCAGAAGACGTCGCCGGCGTGACGCGCTTTGAGCAGGTATTCATCGTACTGCGGCGGCACGCGCACCTCACCGCAGAAGAGGTCGATTTGGGTGTTGCAGTCCGGCAGCGTGACCGAAAGCTCGATCACTTGGCCGGGTGCGACCTCGACAACCGTCGAGTCGAACAGTTCTTGCCCGTCGATGTCGCCGTATTCGAACTCTTTGTAGGAGGCGAGGCCGATGGTGTAGGTGTCGTTCGCGTTGTTGGTGACCACGGCCTGGCCCTGGCGGTTGAGGGTCGTCACCAGCAGCCCGGCGCGCTTGGCTTCGACGCAGGTTAGGATGTCCGGCAGCACGATGAGCGTTTCTTCGACCGCCGTATTGTTGCCGGGGTCGGTGTCGGTAGGTCGCGCCATGCTGGCGGTCGCCGTGTTGGTGATCGTGCCGGGTCCGTTCGGGATCACAACCACGTCGATGGTGATCGTATCCAGGTAAGCCAGGTTGCCCAGGTCGCAGTGCATGGTTTCGAGGCTGCATGAACCCTGGCTCGGTGTGATCGAGACCGGCGTGACGCCGCCCGGCAGAGCCTCATCTACCGCCAGGTCGAAGGCGTAGTACGGGCCGTTGTTGATGACGGTGAGCGTGTAGCCCAGCGCTTCGCCGGCCGGCGCCGGGTCTGCGCTATCGACCTTGCTGATGGCGATGTCGGTGTCGCCGCGCTCGCAGTAGTAGTCGCCGCCGTGACGCGCCTTCAACAGGCGGTTGTCGTAGAAGGGCGATCCCAGCAGCACCTCGCCGCAGAAGAGGTCGATCTGGCTGTTGCATTCGGGGACCGGCACCGCGAACTCGTAGGTTTCGCCGGGGCCGAGCGTGAACTGTTCCCAGGCGAAGATGTGCTGGCCCGCGATGTCGCCATATTCGAACTCCTCGTAGGAGGCGACGCCGAAGGTGTAGGCGAAGGCGGAATTGTTGGTGACCGAGCCGACGCCGCGCCGGTTGAGCGTGCTGGCGATGAGGCCGGCGCGCTTGGCCTGGACACAGGTCATCGCCGGGGGTTCGGTGGGGATTTCGGTGGGCGTCTCGGTGGGTTCTTCGGTGGGTTCTTCGGTCGATGCTACGCCCACGTTGAAGGCGATGACCTGTTCTTTGCAGAGGGTGCTGCCCTGATAGGCCGCAACCTTCATGCTGTACGCGCCTTCGGCGGCGGCGCCGGCGTCCCAGCCGTTCGGGACGTACTGGCCGCCCTCTTCGTGGTCGCCCAGGAAGAAGTACGGGGTGTGGTGCTCGGTGTGCTGGATGAGGGTTCCGGGGCCGCTCAGTTCGAACTTAACCCCGGTGGGCAGGTCGGGACCGCCGAAGGTGGCCTGGACGTTGACCACGCCCTGGACGTACTCGCCGTCGCCGATGCCGGAGACCGCCATCGCGCCGATGGTGCACTGGCCGGGTTCCAGGTCACACCAGGCACTGCCGCCGATGTGGCGGGCCTTGATGAGGCGGGAGCCGTAGCGCTGGCCGTCCAGTGATTGGAGCACGTCGCCGCAGAACAGGTCGATCTGGGCCGCGCAGTCGGGCAGTTCGACGTAGAGATCGACGGTCGCGCCGGGCATCACCGTGATGCCGTCAACCCAGTTGAAGATGCTCTGGTTGTTGATGTCGTTGTCGAACTTCTTGTAGGCCGCCATGCCTACGTTGAAGGGCTGGTTCGAGTCGTTGGTGATTTGGCCGTGATTGTCTTCGAGAATCTGGCCGGTCAGGACGCCGCCGCTGATGGCTTCCGCGCAGGTTATCGGCGCCGTGACCGTGGTCTCTGCGCTGGCGGTGTTGTTGTCGGGGTTCGGGTCGGCGGGCTGGTCGGCCTGCACGACGGCGCTGTTGAGCACGACGCCCGGCGCTTCTGCCTTGACGACCACCGTGATGTTGGCGCTTTCTAGATAGTTCAGCGTGCCAAGCGCGCACGTGATGACGCCCGCGTCTTTCTCGCAGGTCCCCCGATCGGGCGTCGCGGAGACGAAGCTCACGCCGGCGGGCAGCGTGTCGATCACCCGCACGCCGGTGCTTTCGTCGCTCACGACCACGTTAAAGGGGCCGTTGTTGGTCGCGGTGAGGGTGTAGGTGATTTCGCCGCCGACGACCACCGGGTCGGTCGCGTCGGTCTTGGCGATCTCCAGGTCGGCGCCGTTCTCGTCGTAGTACCAGTGGTTCCAGCCCTGGCCGCTGCACGGCTCGTCGATCACCAGCGTGACCTGGGATTCGTGCGAACCCTGGCCCCCGGCGCCGGGAACGCCCCACGGCTTGGGCGGGTAGGGGATCTCGATGGCGTAAGTGCCGTCCTCGGCGAACGAGCCGGAGCCTTCGGTGACGCCCATCGTGCCGCTGTGGTCGGTGGGGAAGCTCAGTTCCCAGTGATAGCCGACCGGCGCCGTGATGTTGTCAAGCTCGATTTCGATGATATCGCTCTGGCCGTCCCATTCGCCGGATTGGAAAGCGCCGCCGTTTAGCGTCATGGCGCAGGTGGGTTCGGGTTCGGGGCAGCGCTGCGAACTGCTCGAAGCGGTCGCCGTGCGCCCGTGCAGACTCCACACGAGATTGTTTCCGTCGAAGACCACCGAGAAGGCGCTGTTGGGATAGAACGGGGTGCGGCCCGGACGTCCGGGGATTACGTTGGGCAGAGTAAAAGCGGTCGGCTGCCCGCGATCCGCCGGTTCAGGCGTGAACTTGTTGTCCGGGCCGACCGGGATGAAGACCGTCCGGCTCTCGCGGTTTTCATAACCGAAGTGCGCCGTAAAGGTCCCGTCGTGGTTGTCGGCCACACATTCCAGGATCGGGCTGAGATCGGGATCGGCGATGGGCGGCTCGACCATTACCACGCTGACGTTATCGAGCAAGACGCCGTAAGAGTCCGGGGTGCCGGTATCCATCAGGATGATCGGGGTCTGCGTGCCGGTTGCTTCCACCAGGAAGCTTTTAGCCGTCCAGGTGGTGGATGCGGCTTCGGTGAGTAGAACCTGGTCGCCCCAGCGAGCTTCGAGAATTTGCGTCCCTTCGTAGGGGTTGGGGGCGTTGCGGAAGGTGAAACTGAACTGGTATAGAGCGCCAGGCAAGGTATTGAGTACCTGCGAAATCTTGATCGTCGTCCTGCCGCCGCTTTCGAGGCCGGGGGCCGGGCGCTTGCAATCCGAGTCAAGCTCGGCGTACTGCTGGCCCTGAAAGGCGCTGACGCCGTAGATCGAGCCGGTTCGCTGGATTTCGAGCGCGGGGTCGCTGAAGTCCGGTATGTGGACCGGGCACGGGTCACTGTCGAGCCATTCGACCGCCCAACCGCCCGTCTCGGAAGGCGGGAAGATGTTCCAATCCCAGGGGTTGTTGATGATCGGCACTTCAAAACAGCCGTTCGCTACCAAGTTGGCAGCGCCGTCTGCGCAGTCCGTCGAGCCGACGGGCGCGGATAGCAAGCTTGGAGGCGCGCCTGCGGCTGCGGCTGTGAACTCGTTCGTGCCGTTTAGATAAGCATTGCACTGGCCGGTCGCGTTGCATTGGCCCAGCATGCGCATTCCCCGGCCGGTGTCGTTGGATGCGACCTGGAGCAAATACCAATCATCCTGGCCGGCCATCAGGCTGGAGAGGCCGGCGCTGCGCCCCGCGACGGCGCTTTGCAGCAGGCTGACGGTGAAGGCATCGCCGGCCGGCAGCATTGCCCGGTTTGTTTCCAGGGTCATTATGACCGGTGCGTGCAGCCCTGCCGGGACATCGGCGGTGAAGTCTACCACCAGCGCCGTTTCTTCGCTGACCACCGGGGCGGGTGGTTCGGCTGCCACGATGTTTTCGGCTCCGACCGGGCTGCCCGGCGCATCAACCGCGTTGGCTGCCAGCTTATCTTCCGACGGCAGCGTCACAAAGTTGATCGGCGCATCCGAGCCGGCGCTCGCCGCCGCGCCCGACCCGGCCTGACTCGCGTCAGGAGCAGTCATGGTCACCGGTGCGGCGGGGATTCGAGTCACCAATAAAAATGCGACAACCGCCACCACGGCGAAAGCGCTGAACACCAGAATACCTGCTCCCAATATTTCCGGTGTGCGCAGCAGTTTTTTCATCAATGTAACCTCCTCAAACAAACGGTTGATGAGTGCGTAGTCTATGCTTCTAAGAATAACTTTGTCTTTGTATGCTCTCTAGAAAGTGTGCCGGGTCTTTTGGATAATAAAGCGCTTTCAAAAGACCCGGCCCCGTCGAAGTGATTCAGTTTCCAGATACACCTCCTGCGTACATTCCTGTAAACACTCTGCCGGATTTTTTTCTATCGCAGAACACAAAGCTTCCAAGAGAAACTTTTAACTATACCACCTATGTTATTACAAAAAGGCTTTTGTGAGATTTTATTTGTGTAGATGCTGTGTAGAGGTTTTGTCGGCTGCGCCGGGCTATCTTGCCGAAATGGTTGGCTCTCTTCGGCCTTTTTGCCTATGAAACACTGCGGCCCTGTTGTGCTATAATGGGCGAGTAGGTTCAGGTAGGCGGTGGAATGGTGATGTAATGACCGGACGGCAAAAGCTACGTATTCTGCGGCGCACGCCGCAGCTTCAGCATAACCCGGCGGTTCTCCAACCCCGGCAGACCGAGCGCCGGTCTGCCGAACCACACTTGGTACAGCGCGCCCTCGTCCACCCCAGCCCGGCTACGCTCACCCCGGCAGTGCTGCGCACCCTCCAGCAAACCCACGGCAACAAGTTCGTACAGCGCTTGGTCGATGAGATGGCGCCGGCTCGCCTGCCCGGTTTGCCGAGTCCGGTACAGGCGGCGGCGCAAAACCTTGCGCTCTCCGAGCGCGACGACCGCTTCGAGCACGAGGCCGAGCGCGTAGCCCGCCAGGTGATGGGCATGGTCAGTCAGGTCCCGGATACGGTTAATCCCGACAAACCGGGCCGGCAGGCTGGCGCAGGGCAGCCCATCCAGCGCCAGGAAGCGAGGCCGGATAAGGAGCCGGAAGATACGACCCAGCACCAGGAAGAAGATGCCCTGGGCACGAGCAAATATATAGAGGAAAGCGCAGCCCAGGCGAAGCAGCAGCCGGTCGGGCCGATGCTGGTGCAATTGAAGGCGAACGACGTGGGCGCAGCCGACCTGCCCGGCCACATCGAGCAGGCTATCGTCGAGGCGCGCGGCCAGGGCCGGCCGCTTCCGCCGCGCGCCATGGGCCAGATGGAACGCGCGTTCGGCGCCGACTTCAGTGCGGTGCGCATCCACGACGACGACCGGGCCGATATGCTCGCCCGCGAGATCGACGCGAAGGCGTTTACCAACGGCAAAGAAATCTTCTTCCGGGATGGCGAATACAATCCCGGCAGCATGGACGGCCAGCAGCTTATCGCGCACGAGCTGGCTCACGTGGTCCAACAGGGCGCCGGCTCGGTCGATGCGCCGCAGCGCCGGGGCGACCCGCACAAAGAACTTGTCCAGCGCCGTTAAGTTGTTAAGTTAATAATGAGGAGGCAGTGTGATGACGCCGATATCAGAGCAAACGCCGGCGCGCAAACGTGGCCGGCGTTATTGGTTTAACCTGCTGCGCTTTGGGCTGATCGTGTTTCTCGTCCTGATCGCGCTGGTGACTTACGTCGTCATGCCGGCCCTCCAGGCCTATGCATGGGCGCACCCGTCGCGCACGCCCCTAGGCGATTTCACGCCGGCCGACATGGAGCTTGAGTACGAGGCGGTCACTTTTACGACGCGCGACGGCCTGACGCTCGCCGGCTGGTACATGCCTTCACAAAACGGCGCGGCGATCACCATCGCGCACGGTATGGGCAACAACCGGATTGCGCACATGCACGAAGCTTGGACGCTGGTACAGCACGGCTACGGCGTGCTGGTCTTCGACCTGCGCGGGCACGGCGAAAGTGCGGGCGAGATAACCGGGCTGGGCGGCGAGGACGTGCTGGCGGCGCTGGCCTACGTGCAGGGCCGCGCCGACGTAGACCCGGAGCGGGTCGGCGCGATGGGGCTTTCGCTGGGCGCGATGGTGACGCTGGAGGCCGCGGCACAGACCGGCGCGATCAAGGCCGTCGTCGCCGATGGGGTCTCGATTGGGATGCTGCAAGACTTGTTCCCGCCCCTGGCTTTCGAGGATTGGGTGATGCTGCCCGGCGGGCTTACATTTTTCGGCGTGCGCGCGATCTACGGCGTGTCGGCGCCGATGAGCATCGGCGAGGCGGTGACGAAAGTGTCGCCGCGCCCGATTCTATTTATCTCCGGCGCCGCCAACGACCTGGAGCGCCGCCGGGTTCGCCATTTCTACGAATTGGCCGGCGAGCCAAAGACGCTGTGGGAGATCCCGGAGGCGGGCCACGGCGGCACGCGCGCCGCCCGCCCCGACGAGTACGCCGAACGTCTCATCGACTTCTTCGATGCGGCGCTGCTGAGTGATGCGCAGGGCTGAGACTGAGTGCGTTACGGTATACTTCTCTACGAGGGATGTGCGTTCCAGGGCAATCTGTATAAGGGCAGAGAAAATAAATACTAAGCCAGCTTTTGAGTATGGCAGACAAGGAATGTGATGGATGAAACGAGGAAGACAAAAAAATTGGCGCGCCGTTGAGTTGATAGTCAAGCGTTTAGAAGAAATTTTGGAGGACGGGGACGCTAACTTTAAATCCCCGGACAAGTTATTAGACTACACTAATAGCGAATATCGTGAAGTCGATATCTCTATAACCTATCCTGGACGGCATTCAAAAGTTGTCTTTTTTGAAATACGTGACCGTAAGCAAAGAGGAGGATCACAGTGGGTCGAGCAAGTTTATAGTAAGCAAAATGCATTGAGAGCAACAGCGATTATGGTTCATACATCTGGTTTTACTCAACCGGCAATCGATAAAGCTAAGACATATGGCATTTCTCTTCTCACTTTACGGCAAGTACAAGAAACAGATTGGCGTCATTGGTATCCCGTTGAAGCCATAGTTTTTGAAAAAGTAGTTTTTTATCCGATAGAAATTACCGTGCGTTCCGAAACAAGAGGAGACTATGTTGATTTTACACTACCTTGCAGTCAACCTGATATTGATATTCTTGTAATAGATAAACGTTATAGTTTACGCGAGTTTGCTATAAAGTATTGGGCGCTTATATCATCAAGGCCAGAATTCATCCCCGAGTATCTTAGAATACAATCATTAATTAAGCATAACGATTTTATACAACTATCGGTTACGTTACCAGCAACTCATTTTTTCATAGAAGAAGAAATACACTCTCTTGTTAGGGCAGAGTTTTTTCTTTACAAACGTTACATACCAGAAAAGCGCGCACCGATAGCCTCAGAGTTGTATAGTTACCAAAAGGTAGATGAAGGTAAAACTGAGGCCGGGATGATTGCTTGCACCTTTGAAGTTGATGGGGATCAGTTTCAGGTGGATTTTGCTGTTATCGAAGATGAGCAAGGGAATGCGCAATATAAGTTGGGCAATGTTGTAAGGGCTGGTTAATCGAGGAAGCCAATTTCCTTCAACACCGCCATCACCTTCGGCAGCGGCTCCTGCCAGAGCCAATCCACGCGCAGCCAGAAATCGCGCAGCGCCTTCGACCGGAAAACGCCGGCGTCGGGGATGATCGTCTGGTACAGACCGCGCTCGTCCAGCCGGTAGAACTCGGCGCGCTGCCGGTTGGGGCGCGGGTCGATCACCCAGTACTCGTGGACGCCGGCTTCCTCGTACTCGTAATACTTTTCGCCCCGGTCGGCGTTGGCCGTGCTCGACGAAACGATTTCGATCACCAAGTCGGCAGGGCCGTCGATGTACACGGCTTTGATCCGGTCCAGGTGCTCGCGTGCGACGAACATCACGTCCGGCTCGCGCCCGGAGCTTTTGAGCTTCACCTGCATAGGCGCGGCGAGCACTTCGCCCAGTTCGTGCGCCTCTGTGTAGAGATGCAGCACCGTTTGCAGCCACATAGCAAGGTGTTGATGTTGGTATGAGGCAGGGGAATACATCACGACCCTCCCATCGACCCACTCGGCAAGGGTGTCCTCGTTCGCCCATTCGAGGAATTCCTCGTAGGTCATGGTCGTTTCGCCCGGTTTAATCTGAGCAGCGGTTTCTTGCGCTTTCATATCTTGAGTATACCATACAAACGAGGCGGCGTTGCTAAGAAACATGCAAGGCTGATGCTTGCTCGTGCTCAGCTATAGCTTATTATGTCCATCTGTCACCGAATCAGGCGTTGGTATGGCCGTGGCCGCCTGGACTTTGTATACCCAGGTGTAGGCAGCTATAGACCTTCAGAAAATGTTTTAGACTCACCTCACCCCCCAGCCCCCTCTCCACATGGTGGAGAGGGGGAGAACCCCCCAGATG
>JAFGMM010000068.1 GCA_016927535.1 Anaerolineae bacterium | reverse complement strand
TGGGGCGTCGATAAAATCCTCCCGCACATCCACCGGCGCGCCGAGCAGGAAGAAGAAACCGAAGGGCTGAGCACCACCTGGAAGCGCACCACGCTGCTCATCCTGGCGATCACGCTGCACAACTTCCCGGAAGGGCTGGCGGTGGGCGTGGCGTTCGGCGCGACGGCGGTGGGCTTTCCCGGCGCGAGTGTGGCCGGCGCGCTGGCGCTGGCGCTGGGCATCGGCATCCAGAACTTCCCGGAGGGCATGGCGGTCTCGATGCCGCTGCGCCGCGAGGGCGTCTCCAGCCTCAGGAGTTTTTGGCACGGCCAGCTATCCGCCGTCGTGGAACCCATCGCCGGCGTGATCGGCGCCGCCGCCGTGCTGGTGATGGAGCCGATCCTGCCTTATGCGCTGGCGTTTGCGGCCGGCGCGATGATCTTCGTCGTGGTCGAGGACCTGGTGCCCGAAGCGCAATGCGAGCGCCACACCGATATCGCCACCGTGGGGGTCATGGTGGGCTTCGCCGTGATGATGTTCTTGGACGTCGCGCTGGGCTAGCATGCAACCCCGGCGCGGCCGGGCACGTAATACATCATAGGCGTTTCCCACAGAGGCACGGCGACTCGCCGTGTCTCTGTGTGAGTTTGCGACAAACGCCGGTAAGCAGTATCCTTGCTGCAAACGATTGATCGATTCGGTCGCCATAGCCTCTTGACACACAATGAAGAAAGACCCGCTGGCCCCTTTTGAAACCGTCCGGCTCCGCGAGCAAGCGCTATTGGAGCGCTTATGGAACCGGCTGCGCCGCATCGACAAAGCGCCGTCTGAGCACGTCGAGCAGGTGCGCGATGCGCTGTTCCACACCGACCATCCGTTTCTTATCGTGCTGGTCGGGCCGTTCAACAGCGGCAAATCAACCCTCATCAACGCGCTCATCGGCGCAAACGCGCTGGAGACCGGCCCGACGCCGACCACCATGCGCATCACCATCCTGCGCCACGCCGACGAGGAGCAGGAGGTCCGCGAGGCCGATGAGAAGGTCTATACCCGCTTCCACCCGGCGCCGATCCTGGAAAACGTCAGCTTCGTCGATACGCCGGGCCTGGAATCGGTGTTCCGCGAGCACGAGGTCATCACCCGGCGCTTCCTGCACCGCGCCGATGTAGTAATGCTGGTGATGCTCGCCACGCAGGCGCTCTCGGCCGGCAGCCTAGACGATCTCATAGCGCTGCGCGATTACGGTAAGCCGGTGATCCTGCTGGTGAACCAGACCGATCTACTCGCGCCCGGCGACGCCGAAAAGGTGCAGCAGTTCATCGTCGATTCGTGCCGGCGCCAGATCGGTGAAGTCCCGGAGTTGTGGATGGTGAGCGGCAAGCAGGCGCTGCAAGCCCAGGCCCAATCGCGCGAAGACCCGCTCTGGCAGGCGAGCGGCATGGGCGACGTGCTGGCTTATATCGAGAAGCGCCTGGGCGACCGCGAACGCATCCGGCGCAAGCTGCACACGCCCATTCAGATCGGGCAGAACGTCACGCGCGCCACACTGGACGTAATAAAGGACGACATCGCCCGCCTGGACGCGCACCGCAGCGCCGTGATTAACATCCGCGTGCAGATCGACCAGGCGCTCGAAGCCCAACAGAAGCTCATCGACGAGTACAAGGATAAAATTACCCTGGCCTTCGAGGACACCGCCGAACGCGGCGCGCAGGCCATCGGCGATATGTTCCGGCTGGGCGCGGCGTTCCGGCTGCTGCGGTCGGGGCTGGCGGAGATGCTGGGGCTGGCGCGCTTCAGCCGCCGCCTCACCGCCGAGAAATACGCACAGAACGCCTTCCAGACCCGCGCCGTAGATTACCCGATGGCGCGCCTCGGCGAAGCCACCGCCAAGCTCCCGGCGCGCTTGGAGGGCGCAGACCTGCAAGATTTAGACGGCTTGGTCGAATACGGCAGGGCGCAGGTCGAGAAGCTGCCCGACTCGCTGCACGACAAAGTGATCGGGCGCATCGCGCCGCCGGCCACGTACCGGCGCGAGCACCTGCAAGCGACCAGCGCCGACCTGCACACCATCCTCGAAGACACGACCGCGATTCAGGGCGACAAGCTAGAAATGGCGGTGCGCAACGCGGTGCTGTTCCTGGCGTTCTGGGAGATCATGGTGTTGATAATCGTCGTGGGGCTGGCTTTCCTGGGTGTCCTGGCATCGGACAACGGCCCGGCGATTTTATTGATCGTGCTCATCCTGGTGATGATGGGCTTCGCGTGGATGCCGGTCCAGGCGATTCGCATCGCGCGCCGCTTCACCGAGCGCGTGATGGACCGGCGCGACGATTTCGTGACCCGGCTGGACGAGGGCGCCGGAGAACATCTCGAATATGCGCGCCAGGTCCGTGAGAACGCGGCGCAGCCCTACACGCGCCTGGTCGATACGCAGACCACCGAGCAAGACGACGTGCGCCGTGACCTGGAGGAAATCCAAGAGGCGCTGACCGAGACCGAAAGGATATTGCAGGCGTTGTAATCAATTACAGCAATTGCTGCTCCCGAAGGAATGGACAATGCCAACCGTATTACGAATCGGACCATATCGCTTTCTCTTCTACTCCAGCGACTACGACGAGCCAAAGCATATTCATATCAAAGCAGGGAACAGCGAAGCCAAATTTTGGCTAGAGCCGATAACACTATCTTGGAACAGGGGCTTCAATAACAAACAACTAAACGAAATAGAAAAATATGTTGAGGACAATTTATCGTTTCTTCTCCGTAAATGGACCGAGTTTTTTGGAGAGTAAGATGCAAAAAGACAACACGATGCCACGTGAGCAGGATCAGCCTATAGCGGTGAATGTGCGCGACGGCATGTTGTGGGTCACTCTTCAAGACGGGCGTGTCATCGGCACACCTTTAAAGTGGTATCCTCGGCTCAGGAATGCGTCGCCTGAGCAACTGACAAACGTCGAACTTGGATTCGTGGGAGTTCACTGGCCGGACCTGGACGAAGATTTATCGGTGAGAGGAATGTTAGCGGGCAATCACCCACCACAGTCCCGGCCTACACAAGAAGTGATAATCGAGTCGTAATGAGCAGCCAACCCAATCTGACGAATGTAGCCCTACAAGGCCCGCTGGACCGCCTGCGCGAGCGCGAAATCGAACTGCTCGGCACGCTGGCGGGATTGGTCGAAGCGCTGGGCGAGGACGGCATCGCCGACGCGCGCCGCCTGCGCGACTCCGCCGAAGACCTGCGGACCATGTTCTTCCTGCTGGTCGTGGTCGGCGAGTTCAACGCCGGCAAG
>JAFGMM010000067.1 GCA_016927535.1 Anaerolineae bacterium | reverse complement strand
CGTTCCAGAGTTTCTGGGCGCGCTTCGGCAGCGGGGCGGTCGGCGTCGAGCCGCTGTACCGCTTCTTTGAGCTGCTGACATTGGCGGCGCTGGCAGGGTTGGTGGTCTGTGCCGTGCGCAGTCTGTTCGCCAGGCCCGCCGCACCCGCATCCTGGAGAGCGGATGCGGTAATCGTAGGATCGTTCGCGCTGGGCTGGGCCGGCGGGCTGAGTTATGCCGGCCTGATGTGGATGGGAAACCAGGGCCGCTATCTCCTGCCGGGGATCGCGGCGTGGACGGTTCTGATCGCCCTGGGCCTCCGGGCGCTCACGCCCAAACGCTGGCACGCCCTCCTTGCGACGTCCGGCGTCGTCGTGATGGCGGCGATAGCGGTGATATGCTTGGCGGCGTACTTTGTTCCTGCGTACCGCGTGCTTCCCGTGCCTGGGGATATTGCGCACCCGCTCGGCTATCGCTACGGCGAAACGGTCGAGTTGATCGGCACGGACGCAGCCGCTTACACGGCCCAGCCCGGCGAATTGATCTGGATTACTTTGTACTGGCGTGCGCTGCGCCCCGCCGACGCCGATCTGCGCGTCGCCCTCCATGCCCTGGATTCGGACCTGGTCCGGCGCGACAGCCTGCCGGCCGCCGGCAAGCTCTACGCGCCCGACTGGCAGCCGGGCATGACCTGGGCCGACCGCTACGTGATCGAAGTCCCGCCGGATGCCGGACGGCAGACCGTGTACTCGTTCCGAGTCGGCGTCTATGACGTTGCGACCGGCGCGAGCTTGCCGGCCGCCGGTCCAGACGGCGAGCCGGCAGCGATGGTCGTCGGCGGGAGCGTGATCTTGCACGGCCTGCCGGCGCAGCCGCCCCCGGCATACCGCTACCGGTTCGGCGCCGGTATGGGCTTGCAAGCGCCGCAGATCTTGCAGGGAGACGAGCCGGGCCGGGTAAACCTGTGTCTCGCGTGGGTCGCGCTGGCCCCCATGCCGGCGAACTATCACCGGTTCGTCCATGCACTCCTCGACGACGGCACGCGGGCGTCGCTTGGCGCGGATGGGCTTATCGGCGGAGCACGCTACCCGACCAGCGCGTGGCTGCCGGGCGAAAAAATCGAGGAGTGCATCCCGGTCGACGCCCGCGCGCTTTCGCCGGGGTCGTGGCGGTTGGGCATCGGCGCATACGATTACGAGTCGGGCGCACGCCTGCCGGCGCAAAGCGACCAGGGCGAGATATTGGACGGGGATACCGTGGTTACGGATGAATCACCGTGACCGGTAGATCGAGGATAAAAGCGTCGTCGGGCTGCGGGCGACCGTCGGCATCCTGGACGCCCAGCCGCGAGCCGTCATGGGGCCGGTACATTCCGACTGCGAGCGTGTATTCTCCGGGCGGGGCGGCGGCGTCGATGGCGATGGTGTGCACATCGATGACCATTTGCTGCGGCAGCCAGAGCGACGTAGGATAGTCGCCGTACAGCGGAGGACCGTCTCCCTGCCCGCGAATATCGCCGGCTGCGTCGATGAGATGGACAAAGATAGTGAAGTCCTCCCCGACGTCGGTCAAGAGTTCCCAGTATAACGTCACGTCGAACGCGCCGCCGGCGCGCACGGTCTGCGCCGACGCCGCATACCCGCGCAGCGCGAACGCGCCGCCCACAAAGGCCGGCAAAGTCTCCGGTACAGACGGAGGCTCGGCATAGTCGCGGCTGACCAGGCCGGTGTTTGTTTCCAACACAACGCCTGACAGCGGCTCGCCGGCTTCATTGACCGGTACGAGGACCGAGCCGGCATCGGGGGGACGCCACCAACCGACCGCTACCCGGAGCGCCGCCGGCGTCCCGGCGTCCCGGTCAATGGTCAAGTGATACGTATCTTCTATGATCTCCCCCGGCTCCCATAGGCTGGTCGGCAAAACGCCGCCGCCGGGGTAAGTGTCGATCTTGCCGATTTCCTCAAGCGCGCGGCCCATCAGATGCAAGTAGAGACTGTAATCCTGCTCGACAGGCGCACGCGCGCGCCAGTATAGGGTTACGGCGATTTCGTCGCCGGGATAGCGCGGCTCCCCGGCGCCGTGGACGCGGTATCCCAGCAGTTCGATATCTCCCCAGCGCACCGAGACAGGCCGCGTGTCCGGCGGCAGCGCGGCATAGGTTGGCGGCGGCTCGTAAGCGGCGGCGATGTACAAAGGGCTTCGGAGTGCGCCGGCGAGCAGCGGCAGCATCACGCCCAGCGCGACGAGCGGGCGCCAGCGCCGCGCCGCCGGCCCTACCCATCCCAGCGCGAGCAGCAGGCTGGTCCCTGCGATGACCGGGAACATCAGCCGGCCCTGCGACGCAAGCGTGCGGCGCGTCCAGTTGAGCACGCCGAAAAGCACCACGCCTATCTCAAGCGCAACCACCGCCGCCGGCAGCAAAGCTTCCCACTGCCGGCGGCGCACCTGCACGGCTGCCCATACCGCAAGCCCAGCCGCCGCGAGAGCGGTAAGCACATCGGCGTAAAGGTAGAACCACGTATCGGCGAGAATGTTCACCCCGCCGAACAGCCCCCAATAGGTGATCCGAAAGCCCTCGAACTCCGCCAGCAGGTCCAGGTAGGAGGGCAGCGGGTCGCGCGGGCCGGCGACTGCGACCATCGTGTCCAGGCCGAGCGGCTCGCCGTAGAGCTGCACATTGCGCCAGTACCACCATCCCGCAAAAATAGCCCACACCGCGGCCAGCACGAGCAGCGCGCCGGCGATGCGGGCGGTGCGTTTGTGCTCGTGGCGCTGCACGCCGGCGATTAAGATCGCCAGCCCGGCCAGCGGGTACAGGGTTAGCCCGCTGATTTTGCTCAGCGACGCCAGCGCCAGGACCACGCTCAAGAGCAGCACGCGGCGCGCGCCGAGTCCATGACGGACGATGCGCAGGCTCAGGAGCAGCCCGGCAGCCGCCAGGACAATGACGAGGTTATCGTTGTTCACCGAACCGGTGATAAACAAAAACATGGGGTTGAAAGCGGTGAGCGCCATCGCCAGCAGCGCGACCGCCGGTTGGCCCGGCGCGGCGCACCGGGCGACGGCGTAGGTCAGCGCGACGGTTAACGTCCCCAGCGCGATGCTGAAGAACCGCACAAGATGCACGGCGAGCGTCGTCCTCTGCCAGGGTGGGTTCTCGGCGGCGGTGTGGACGAACAGGTTTTTGTTATGAGCAACAGCCGCGACGCCGACCTGCGCGTGCGGGTTTATCCAGCGCCGCGCTTCCATGTCGCTGCGGTCGATGCCGCCCACCAGCGCCGCGCCGAGGAGGTAGTACAGCGGCGGCTGGCTTCCCTCCTGGCGCCAGAGCGTATCGACGCCGGGGCGCTGTACCGGCAGTTCGCCGGTGTCCGCGATGTAGTCGATCACCGGGAAGTGCAGGTATTCGTCCGAGGCCTCGAAGATGGGAGTTGCAAAGCTGTATGCAACAGCAAACGCAACAAAAGCCAACAGTATTACAATGGCGACAGCGGATGTGCGCATAGTGCTTTCACTTTATTTCGAGCGCTGGCGGTCGTGTATAGCGATAAACGCCGACGCCGGTTTTGTACCGATTCGCATCGCTATCTTTCAATCAGACAGTCAATCCAGCAGAATCCGCTGCGCCATCGCCGCCGCGCCGAAGCCGTTGTCGATGTTCACCACCGCCACGCCTGGCGCACAGCTATTCAGCATCGACAGCAGCGCCGCCAGCCCGCCGAAGCTCGCACCGTAGCCTGTACTGGTCGGCACCGCGATCACCGGCGCGCCGGTCAGCCCGCCGACGACGCTGGGCAGCGCACCCTCCATGCCCGCCACCGCAATTACCACGCCGGCATTCTGGAGCGTTCCCATGTGCGCCAGCAGGCGGTGAATGCCCGCCACGCCCACATCATACACACGCTCGACGGGCAGCTCCAGAAGCTCTGCCATCAGCGCGGCTTCTTCGGCGACCGGCAGGTCCGATGTGCCGCCCGATGCGACCACCACGGACGCGACCTCGTGAGGCCGGGGCTTCGCGCCCGCCCAGATGATGCGCGCCGTCGGGTCATACTCGGCGTCGGGAACCTCCAGCTTCACCTTTTCATAGACCGCGGGCGTGGCGCGCGTTGCGACCGCCAGCCCTCGCGCCGCCAGCCGCTCCATAATGACCGCGACCTGTTCCGGCGTCTTGCCGGGGCTGTACACAATCTCCGGCATGCCGGTGCGCAGCGCCCGGTGATGGTCGAGCCGGGCAAAGCCGATATCTTCAATGTCGAGTGCGCGCAGTTGATGCACAGCGTCATGCACCCCGACCTCGCCGTCCGCGACGGCGTGCAGCAGTTTTTCAAGTGATTCGTTATCCATTGGTCTCCAATACTTCATTGAGGCTGCCGGTCCGGTAGCCCTGTAAATCCAACGATACGAAAGTATACCCTGCCGCGCGCACACCCTCGATGATCTGCGCGCGCACGGCGAACACATCGCCGAGCCGGTCGGGCGGCGCTTCGATGCGCGCCACATCGCCGTGGTGCCGCACGCGCACCGCGTGGAAGCCCAACCGGTGCAGACTCGCCTCGGCCCGGTCGATCTGCGCCAACACCTCCGGCGTGACGCGCGTCCCATACGGCACCCGCGATGCCAGACACGCCGCCGCCGGCTTGTTCCACACGCGCAGCCCCAGGTGACGCGCCAGCGCGCGCACGTCGTCCTTTGTGAAGCCGGCCTCGGCAAGTGGGCTGCGAACGCCGTGCTCGGCGGCGGCCCGGCGGCCCGGACGGTAATCGCCCCGGTCGTCCACATTGGAGCCGTCGGCGATGAACCGGTAGCCGTGCGCGCGCGCGTACTCGTGCAGTTCGGTGTACAGCGTATCCTTGCAGTGGTAGCAGCGCATCTCGTCATTGGCCTGGTATTCGGGCCGGTCGATTTCGTGCGTCTCGATGAACACGTGCCGCGCGCCGATCTCCTCGGCGAGCGCGGTGGTTGCCTCGCGTTCGCCGCCCGGCAGGCTGGGCGATACAGCGGTCACCGCCAGTGCATCCTCGCCGAGCGTATCCACGGCGACCTTCAGCGCCAGCGCGCTATCCACGCCGCCGCTGAACGCGACCATCACGCGCCCCATCTCGCTAAAGATGCCGGCGAGCGCGGCGTGTCTGGCTTCGAGCGCCGTACCAGGCGGCGCGGCGTCGAAGAAAGTAGCAATATCTGTCATGCCTAACTTAAACCTCGTCAAAAATAGTTTGTTTGAGAACGTAACAAACCCGGCAAATTGTAGCACATGTTATAATGATCTGCGCTTTGAAAAAGGACACCACGAAACACCATGAGTACACCCGTCATCATCTCCGATTATGACTCAAACTGGCCCGCCCTCTACGCCGCCGAGCGCGCCCGTCTCCTGGAGGCTATCGGCGCGCACTTGGTCGCCATCGAACATGTCGGCAGCACATCGGTGCCCGGCCTGAGTGCCAAGCCGGTGATCGATATCATACTGGGCGTGCGCCGCCTCGGTGACGCGCCGGCCTGCATCGCGCCGCTGGCGGCGCTGGGCTACGAATACCGGCCCGGAACCGAGGTTTCCTTCCCGCAGCGGCGTTACTTTCGCAAGATGCAAGCCGGGCGTCATACTCACCACCTGCACATGGTCGAACTTACCGGTGACTTCTGGCGCCGGCAAATCCTTTTCCGTGACTATCTGCGCGCGCACCCCGGCGAGGCTGCCGAGTACGACCGGCTCAAACGCCGGCTGGCGGCGCAGTACGGCGCGGATCGCGCCGGCTACACCGACGCCAAGACCGCATATATCATGGATGTCGAAGCCAAAGCGCGCACCGCCGCGCCGCCGCCCACACACGAGACGTTTATCCGCCGCGCCGTCGAGCAGGCCCAGCTTGCGCGCGCCGCCGGCGACGAGCCGTTCGGCGCGATACTCACACTCGACGGCGTGGTCGTTTACGAAACGCCCAACCGCATCTTCTCGCAGTATGACATCACCGCGCACGCCGAGATGACCGCCATCCGCGAGTACTGCGCCGCGTTTAACAGGTTGTCGCTGCCCGGCTATACGCTCTACGCCAGCGCCGAACCGTGCCCGATGTGCGCCGGCGCGATCCACTGGGCGCGCATCTCGAAGGTGGTGTACAGCGTCTCGCAGGCGATGCTGCAACGGCTCAGCGGCGGCACGCTCAAGCCAAGCTGTGCGCACGCCATCAACGCCGGGTCGAAACCGATTGAGATCATCGGGCCGCTGCTGCCGGAGGAGGGGCTGAGGGTGTTCGAGGGATATACGTTCGTGCCGAAGCAACAGAGTTACACCACAGCGAAACCTCACCAGGAGTAAAAGCCATGCGCCACTACGGATGCCGCCTGATGCAGGTCACCTACTGCGGGATGCGCACCCTGTTCATCGAAAACGCCGCGCTGCGCGTCGGGGTGCTGTTGGACAAGGGCGCGGAGATATTTTCTTTTCTCTACAAGCCGCGCGATATCGACTTTCTGTGGCACCGGCCCGGCGGCCCGCGCAGCCCCGCCGCCCACACCCCCACCATCGCCAGCGCTGGCGGCAGCTTCGGCGACTTGTATTCGGGCGGCTGGCAGGAGCTTTTCCCCACCGCCAGCGCCGCGTGCAACTTCTACGGCGCCGAGATGGGCCAGCACGGCGAGGTCGCACTGCTCCCCTGGTCGATGGAAGTGCTGGCAGATACGCCCGGCGAAGTGAGCGTTAGGCTCAGTGTGCGCGCGGTGCGCACGCCCTTCACGCTGGCGCGCACGCTCACCCTGCGCGGCGACGCGCCCGTGCTCCACATTGAAGGCTGCGCCGCCAACGAGAGCCGCGTCCCGCTCGACGTGATGTGGGGGCATCACCCGGCGTTTGGCGCGCCCTTCCTCGACGCGCACTGCATCATCGACACGAACGCGCGCCGCATCCGCTGCGACGACGCCTACGCTACCTGCCACTCACAGCCGGGCGATTCGGCATGGCCGCGGGCGGCGGCGCGCACCGGCGGCCAACTCGACATGAGCCGCGTCCCGGCGTTCGAGGATGGCGTGGCCGAAATGGCTTTCCTGTACGACTTTCCCGGCGCGGCTGCCTGGTACGCACTGACCAACGCCGCGCAGCGCGCCGGCTTCGGCATGGCCTGGGACGCGGCGACGTTCCCGTGGCTGTGGTACTGGCTGATGGCGGGCGGCGACGCGCGCGCGCCCTTCTACAGCAGTGCCTACGCGGTCGCGCTGGAACCGTTCAGCAGCGGGCATTACCCGTATGACCGGGCGGTCGCGGCCGGCGACGCGCTGCACATCGCGCCGGGCGAGTCAAAGCGGGTGTGGCTGCGCGCCGTGGCGTATGAGGGAATCGAGCGCGTGCAAGAAATATCGGCGGCGGGGGAGGTCCGGTAGCCCCGTCTACTGGCCGATCTGCAAATCGGTGTATTTGGTAATTTATTAAAGAAGGCTCTTCCGCGGGGCGAGATAGCCAACTGTCCGACGAGCTCCCCCGGTATCATCGAGCGCCACGAGGCTCGGCGAAGGTCGCGCCATACCTGCCCTATCTCAAACGCCGCCTGGATGCCGGATGTGACAATTTCAATTTCGTAGTTTTGCCAAAGACCTGCGGCAAGACTACAAAGCCGTGAAGACCGCTCTCATCTATTGGACAACCCAATTCGAGGTGGCATGACTGCTTTTTTACCTCACCCCCCGACCCCCTCTCCACAGCGTGGAGAGGGGGAGAAAGCCGCGATTCGGCGCTTCTGGTTCTCCCCTCGCCATGTCATGATACCGTTGGCGAAACCGGAAGAGAGCGCCGAACCGGGCGGTAGGGGCGGGTCTGAGACCCGCCCAGGGCCGGTTTGATGGAGATTGAAAAATTAATTCGGTGATAGTTACAACGTCGAAAAACACTTTGTTATACCAGCGCAAACGCCGGTTTGCCCGTAGGG
>JAFGMM010000066.1 GCA_016927535.1 Anaerolineae bacterium | reverse complement strand
CCCTACGGGCAAACCGGCGTTTGCGCTGGTATAACAGAGTGTTTTTCGACGTTGTAACTATTACCGAATTAATCTGGCAATCTCCATCAAGCTCCCTGGGAGCTGGCAGAGCAGCAATACCGATAACAGCAATGGTCAATCGAACATACAGCAGGCGTGACTTTCTACGCTGTGCCGGCGCAGCGGCCGGCGCGCTCGCACTCGGAGGGATTCTCATGCCAGGTCAAGGCATCGCAGCGGCCCGGTCGCGGTGGTGGCCGGCGCAGCTTCCACCCAGGGGCGTCGTCCGCATCGGCGGCGGAGCCGGCTTGAACGCGGCGCATACGCTGGCGCAGTCGGTCGCGGGGCTGGCGGCGCAGGCGGTCAATGCGGGGCGCGCCGACGAAATGATTTGGATCGACCCCGACGCCGCCGATTACGCTGCGTGGTATAAGGGTGTGGTCGCGCGCCTAGGCTTGGAGGAGCGCGGGCAGTTCACGCCCTGGGAGGCGGTCGCGCGCTTCAAAGCGCAGGGCGTCATCGACGGGTACATTCTTTACCGGCCCGACGCCTCCACCGACGACCTGTACACGACGCGCCTGGATATCGATCACTCGCTCAACGTCGCAACATCGGTCGCCGGACTGCTCAAAGGGATACTGGTCGATGAAGCGCAGGAAGCGCAGGCGCAGGCATTGGGCCTTGAGATGCTGTTCGATGCGCGCGGCAAGGATATGACCTGGTGCTTCGAGACTTACAAAGACCGGCTCAACCGCAAACTGATTTGCACCCAAGACCCCAAAGTGCCGCACAACCGCGCGATGGCGATTGCCCACCAGGCCTTTACCGTCTACGGCGCCGCCGCCCCGGTGCCCGATATCATGGCGTGGCTGGAGCCGCTTTCGCCGGTGTTGGGCTGGAACAGCGGCGACGAGTTTTCGTTTACGGTTCTCCCCACCCGGTACGGTCACTTCAACACGGCGACCAACTGGTGCCTCAACTTGCCGCTGCTGTCGGCGGCGGCGGAGAATCACCAGGCGACGAAGTTCACCAACACCGACCCTAGGAGTATCGACTTCGGCGATGCGCGCCACGCGATGTCTTTTGTGATGAGCGACGGCGACAACGTGCAGTGGTTGATGGGCAACTTCTGCCGGTCGAAAGACTACTGGGGCAGCCCCGACCACGGCAAGTTTCCCTTCGGGTGGACGGCGTGCGTGCCGAACCTGATGCAGCTTTGCCCGGAGACGGTGGATTATCTCGCCGGGACACAGCCGGCGCAGGTATCGATCATACAGGACGCCGGCGGGTATTACTATCCCGACCGCTTCGGCGAGGACCGTGAAGAAGGGCGCGAAGCCCTGCTCCGGCGGCATGCGCGACGGGTCGCGGCGTACACGGCGGAATCGGGGCTGAAAATTCTTTGGTTCATTTGCCACAACCTGCAAAGCCCCGGCGCGTTTGCTGCCTACGATATCTACGCGCAGGAGATCGACGGCCTGCTGGGTATGTTCGCCATCCAGTACACGCCGTATGAAGGCGGCGCGGGCAAAATCTTCTGGGCGCAGAACCGGGACGGCCTCCAAATCCCAATCGTGACGGCAAAGTATGCGCTCTGGGCAAACGCCGCGACCGGCAACCGCGCCGGCAGCCCTGAGCACATCGCGCAGGTGGTCAACGAGAACGTGACGCGCGCCGAGAGCCAGAGCAAGCATACCTACGAATGGGCGATTGTGCACGCCTGGTCATCCTTCAACGACGTGCGCGGCGTGACGCCGGTCGGCTGGTGCATCGAACAACTCGACCCGGTGATTAAAGTGGTTTCGCCGGAAGAACTGCTGTGGCGGGTTCGTATGGAATACCAGCCGGAGTCGACTCGCCGGTTGATCGCCGGGTGGCAGGGGTAGACCCCGCGCGCTTGATGATTCGCCCGTTGGCGCGAGGCTGACCCCATGTTCAGTGAACACTTTTTTGACCAATTATGCTTTCAATGATACAAAGTGAAAGTCGATTAATGGGTCCAGTTCGCAAGGAGGCAGTTTCAATGAGAACGCGCTCATCAATGTGTACGGCGTCGATTATCACTTTACTGATCTTCAGCATTTTTCTTTCCACGGGTTACGTGTGGGCGCAGGAGGAGAACCCGCTCTTGCCATCCCAGACCTACACCGCCGAGGACGGCGCCTTCACCATCCCCTACCTCGCAACGTGGGAGATCACGCAGACCGGCACCAACCAGGTGCACATGAGCAGCTCCGACGATACGGTTCATGTCACCGTCGAATGGGGCACAGCCAGTTACCTGACCTTTGGCGGTCTGGATGATGCCGGCGCTTATCCATTGGCCGTACTGATAAGCTTTCTGCAAGAGACCGGATCGGCTATGCCCACTCTGCCTCAAGAGGTAGAGACCAACGGTATCGCCTTTCTGGGTGGCATCACCCAGGGCGAGGCGGTGTTCTACGCGGTATCCGAGCCGGCGGAAGACCTGTTTGTCATCCTGGACGCCGATCTTGACTCCCAAGAAACGCTCGACGCGCTCGAGCCGGCGTTCATGGCAATGATTAGCGGCGCATCGGTATCGATGGGTGCGACCGGGGAACCCACAGCCGAACCGACCGAAGCGCTCCCGGTCGTCGTCGAAATCACCGGGCCGGACGACTGCAAGAACGTCGCCGCCTCGATTGGCGAGTACTCCTCCCAGTTCAGCGGCGCAAGCTACGCGCCCGCTAACCTGCTAGACGGCGACCCGGCGACCGGCTGGTCATCGGGGGGTGGGGTAGCAGAGCCGGAGTTCGTCACCATCCAGTTAGACGGCCGGCACACGGTCGGGGGGGTGCTGTTTAACGGCTATTCGCCCTCGCCGCGCTACGAGACCGACTCGATTAAAAGCTTCCGGCTGGAGGCCGGCGGCGCGGTGATCTTCGAGGGCGAGGCGGCTCTAGAGCAAGGCTATCAAGTTTATACTTTCCAACCGGTCGAGACCGATCATATCAAACTCGCCGTGCTCAGCACGCACGGCGGCAACTACTTCGAGGCCGCCGATATCATGGTCTGCGCAGTTGAGACCGGCGGTGCGATGCCTGAACCGGCCCAACCCATCGAGGCGCAGACGGTGCGCCAGTGGGCGGTAAGCGCCACGGCATCGAGCCAGTACGGCAGCCCTGATTGGGGCGCGATGCAGGCCACCGGCGCGCCCGATGTTTCGAGCTGCGGCGATATTCAGCAGGCGTGGGCTTCGTCCCAAGCGACCGGCGCCGATTGGCTGCGGTTGGAATATGCACAGGCCGTACAGCCGACCCAGATCAATATCTACCAGACCTATAATCCCGGCGCCGTCGTCAAGGTAGAGGTGGTCGGCGAGGACGGTAGCGCCATCGCACTGCCAGACAGCGCAGACCCGCCCGGCAACACGCCCTGTCCCGGCGTCTTCACGGTCGATATCGCCGAGACCCTGCCGCCTGTGAACACCGTGATCGTCCATCTCGACCAGACTATTACCGGCGATTGGAACGAGATTGACGCGGTAGAGCTTGTCGGCATGGCGGCCGGCGAGGTATCTATGCCGGCGCCGGGGGCCGTCTCTTGCGATATCGGCACGGACCGGGTGGTCAATACGCGCAGCCGGCCCGGCACGAACTACAACGTCGCCGGGCAGCTTGCCGCCGGCGTAACCGTCCAGGCCAACGGTCAGGCCGCCGGCGCAGACGGCTATACCTGGTGGCGGCTGACGAACGGCGCTTGGGTGCGCGACGATGTGGTCAGCGCGGCGGCAGACTGCGCGGTCGCGGCGCCGGTCGTGAACCCCGACGAAGACCCGCTGCCCTTGGCTCAGCATTACACCACGCCGGACGGTTACTCGTTCGACTATCCCCAGGGCTGGGAGCTTCTCGAAGAACCCGGAGGCGCGGTTGTCGGCAACAGCCCGGCAGCCGCCGGGCGGGCGTTCGGTGAAACCTTCGAACCCGGCGAGTTTCAGGTCAGCGTGATCTGGACATCGGCGGAGACGCTCGCGCCGGGCGCAGGGCTGGGCGCAGCCCCGACGTCGATGGCCCTGTTGAAGGCGGCGATCTCGGTGTCGTCCGGCGTCGATATCAACGAACCGTATGAACTGATGATCGGGGACACGGTGGTCGCGGCCGGCTACGGCACCTTTGCCGACGCGGATGTCGAGATGTCGGTCGTCATCTTTGAGGCCGGCGGTGGTCTGTACGGCTCGGTGTTGACCCTCAGCGACCTGGACGGCATGGAACAGTTCGAGCCGACCGTCCGCGCGATCATCGCAAGCGCGCTCGCCGGCTCGCAGGGGGGCGGCGCCGGCGGCGTGGAGGCCGAAACCGAAGCGACTCCCGAACCGGTTGAAGCTGCCGAAGTGGTCGAACTGCCCGAAACATTTACATCCGTGGCCGAACACCTCAGCATCCGGTACCCGGACGGTTGGTTCGCCAAGGATACCGCCGGCGGCGAGGCGAGCATTACCACCGGGCAGTTTGTGACTTTCATTATGGGGATGAAGCCGGGCGAGGTGCAGATTACCATCAATGAATCCATCACGACCGCCCCCTCGGCGATGGAACGGCTGATGTCGGAGATGGAGCAGATGGCGAGCGGTCTGGGCTTCGCGCTGGGCGAGGCGACCGAAACCACCGTCGGGGGCGCCAGGGCTGCGCGCCTGGAGGCCGAGCAAGAGACATGGCACTTGCTGGCGATGGCCGTCGAGCGAAGCGACGGGCACTATTTCGATGTGCACGCTTACACGCACCCGGATGAATTCGCGCAGTACGAGCCGTTGATCCTGGCGATCCTGGACACGATTACCTACACACCCTGATTGCCCAAAATGCGCGGGTGCGTGAGGTTGTGTGCCGGGCACGCTACAGCTAAAATGGCTTTGTGCTCATGCATATTCTGGTGTCGCCCATGATCGAAACCTGTCCCGCTTGCGGCGGAAAACTCTATGCGGAAGAAGAACGCACCGGCCGGCGGTTTTTGCGGACGCGGCGCGTGGTGCGCTGCGACGGCTGCCGTTCGGTGATCCGGCAGCGCGGCAACAATCGCTGGCACTACGCGGTAGACCCCAGGCCCAATCCGCATTTTTACGAGGCCGCCAACGGTCGGACCTTCACCGAGCTTGAGTTGGTCGCCTTGCTTGAGAATCCGCCGGAGAAACCGGACGAGAGCGCGGGTAGGGTCGTGGTTATCGACGCAGAGAACGTTGAGATATCGCCGCCGCTCGACGAAGCCGAGCGGCGGCTCCAGCCCGGCGGCGCGCCAGCCGAGGCGGAGATCGTGACGCCGGAAGCGCCGGCCGTCGAAACAGCCGAAGCGGCCGGAAATATTGCGGAGACCGGAGAAGTCGGCGACGATGGCGCGCCGCGCTTCATCGAGGGCGACGACATCGACGACTTTCTAGGCGATTGAATGAATTTAATTTTCCCCCGCCGCCGGCCAGATTTCGCTTAGCGCCGGCTCAAGCTCAGACAGCGCGCTCCCGGCGTCGCGTTCGCCGGTGAGTACACGGTGCACCGCCGTGAAGTACGCGCCCGATGCCCGGTCGTAGGCAAGACCGGCTTCTGCCGCCGGCCGCGCGATGATACCGGCGTCCGCGAAGACCGCTTCGAGTCGGCGCAGCATCGGGAAAGCGTCCAGCAGTTCCGGGTCACGGTACAGCGCGGGATACGTGGGGTTGGCCGGCAGCTCGAAGGCGCGTTCTTTCTGCGCGTCCGCGTCGGTCAAATATACGGCGAGCGCAGCGGCGGCTTCGACGTTCTTCGAATCCTGCGCGACCGCCAACCCCCAGCCGCGCAGACACCCACCTTCCGGCAGCGGCGTTACGGCCATCGGAAAATCGGCTGTGGCGCGCGCCAGGTAAGTCCAGTCGCGCAGGAAAGCGACCTGCCCGCCCAGCCATGCGGCGCTCGTGTCGTCTTCGGTGAAGGCGGTCACCGCCGGCGGGCTGATGGCGCCAACCCAGCCGGCCGCGCGCGCCAGCGCCGCGTTCGCCGCCCGGTTATCGACGCCGGGCAGCGGGCCGACTCCCCACTCCAGCGCGCCGCACGTGAGCGTCTCGTAGCGCTCGCCCTGCCACAGGTAACCCCAGAAATAGGGCTTGTCCGCGCGCTCGCCGTCTTGGATGACCCGCGCCGTTTCGGTTAGCTCGTCCCAGGTCGCCGGCGGCGCGTCGTAGCCGTAGGCTTCTAAAAGATCGGGCCGGTAGTACAGCGCGCCCACGTCGATGTGATAGGGCAACGCCAGCAGCCGCCCGTCGAGGGTCATCGCATCGATGATCGCGGGGAACTGCGCATTAACCGCTTCCGCTTCAACGTAGGGTTTCAAATCCACCAAGTACGACGCCAGCAGCGGCGGCCAAGTCACTTCGATGTCGTACAGGTCGATCTTCGGCGTGTGTTCGCGCAGACCTTCGCGGTAGCGGGCGAGTTGGTCGGTGGCGTCGCCGGGCACGGGCAGGATGACCACGGTGATATCCGGGTTCATCTCCATGTAGTGCGCGGCGGCGCTTGCGAAGCGTTCGGGCGCGCCGGTGGCGAGGTAAAGCGTGAGGGTCTGCGCGCCCGGCGTCGCCGGTGTGGGTATGATGAGCAGCAAAGTGATGGCGAGAAAGAGTATTCGTATCATAGACGCCTCACGAGTTTGCGAAACACGCCGGCCCAAAAGCCGGTTCCCCATGCGATATGAAGGGCAGCGAAAACGGCCGGCAGCCGGAAAAACATTCCCAGGTCGTGCCGGGCGGCCAGCCGCAGCGAGACCGCCAGGTTCACCAGCGCGTAGCTCCCGGCAGCCAGGCCGAACAGCCCGCGTCCCAGCTTGTGCACGGGCGCCAGCGCCGCGCCAATCGCCAGCGCCGCGACGAAGGCCGGCGCGACCAGGTGACGCGGGCGAGTCGATGCCGGGTGTTCCAAGACTACCAAAACCTTTCCGACGCCGTATTTAAAATATTGCCGGGCCAGAGCCGGGATGGACTGCCGGCAGTAATACTCAGAGCGAATATTGGGCGAAAGATAAATGCGCCCGCCTGTCTGCCGGATGCGAATGTTCAGTTCGTAATCTTCGTTGACCAGGAGTTCTGGATTATATCCCCCCACTTCTTCGAGCACATGGCGCGGCCAAGCGCCCAGATAAACCGTATCGACAAAGGCCGGCTCGGTGCTGTGGTGAAATTTGGCCGGCACGCCGAAGGGCGAACGGGTCGCAAGGGCGATAGCTTTACCGGTCGGTGTCACACCGACCGGACGCATCAGGCCACCGACATTATGAGCGCCGGTTGTTTGCAGTGCATTAATACACTGCCGGACGTAATCCGGTGCGATGATCGTGTGTCCATCGACACGCACAATCACGTCGCCGCGCGCGGCGGCGATGCCGGTGTTCATAGCGGCGGGGATAATGCGCGCCGGGTTGTCGAGCCGGCGCACCCGCCGGTCCGTTTGAGCAACTTCGCTCACGATGGCGCATGTGTCATCGTTTGACATGCCATCTACGACGAGAACTTCGATCAAGTGTGGGTAATCTTGCGTAAGGACCGCCTCCAGGCACCGCCGGATAAAGGCGGCTTCGTTGCGCACCGGTAAGATGACACTGACGGTGGGACCAGTACCAAAGTTCATGGCAGACCTGTATAATTAGTCGCTTGTAGTCTCAGTATATCAGTACATTGACTTTATGGTAATTCACGCGATGCTGGAGACAAGTATGGCAAAACTGACGGTGAGCCTCATCGTTCACGGCGATTTTACACATATTGGACCAGCGCTGCATAGTCTCTACGCGACGACGAGGACGCCGTTCAAAGTATATGTGACGATCAATGTTGGTTCAGGACAGGAAATTGACGCACTGCGCGAGAGTTTCCCGGATGTCAAAATCTTAGTCAATGAAACTCCAAGAGGGTTTGCAGCCAATCATAATAGGGTATTGCAATTAGCGGATACGCCGTATGTGGCGCTACTTAACGATGATATTGTGCTGCATAGCGGTGCACTGGATGCAATGGTCACCTATCTGAATACCCATCCCAAGGTCGGCCTCGCAGGAGCGGCGCTGCTGAATACCGATGGGACGCCGCAAACGTCAGTGTTTAGCGACCCTTCTCTCCTGCGTATCGTGTACAAGGTCAGCGGTTTGGCGGCGCTGACACACCAAGAGAGTCGACTGCGGCGAATTTTGCTGCGGTTGGGAGTGGGTCGTGTGGTGAGAGTCGAGTCGCTGCGCACCGACCGCCGGACACGCACGGTGCCGGTGGTCAACGGTGCAGTGATGTTAGTGCGACGTGCCGCATATGCGCAGGTTGGACGGATGGACGAGACGACGATAGTCTATGGCGAGGAGGTCGATTGGCACTGGCGGATGCGCCGAGCCGGCTGGCAGGTAGCGCACGTTGCCGAGGCAGTGGTGACTCATCACGGGTCGGGACATTTGGCGTTTGAGATGCCGGGGTGGATGCTAATCGAGGACCGTAAGGCGATTCTCAATTATTTTCTAAAGCACCGCCCAGGTTGGCAGACGGCGGTTATTCGCACGGCGATTGTGCTCTCACATGGATTTTGGGGAACGGTTTGGCTGCCGTTTGCGCGCGAGCGTGCACAAACTCATTTTAAGATTGTGCATCTGGGGTTGAGTTGGCGCCGTTCATAACAGGTAACGCTACAGAATACCGTGGTGGTGGTTTCTTGCGCGGATTTGTACCCATATACAGGGTTGGTAGATGCACACGCCGCCATATGTAGGG
>JAFGMM010000065.1 GCA_016927535.1 Anaerolineae bacterium | reverse complement strand
TCCCCCTCTCCCCGGCGTGGGAGAGGGGGCCAGGGGGTGAGGGGGAGAATTGGCATTGTCAATCATCGTCTTGACCAACACAGAATTTATGACAATCGTGGGCGCTGCCCGGCGGCGTCATTATAATCTGCGTAGTCCGCGATGCAGACACTTTGGACGTTGGCCTCACCCCCCCCGCCGCGCGAGAAAACCGGAAAAGAGCGCCGAACCGGGCGGTAGGGGCGGGTCTCAGACCCGCCCAGGGCCGGTTTCACGCTGCGCAGCGGCCCCTACCATTCGCCAACAACACCACGTGATGGGGGGTGAGGTTCACTGTGAGAGGGAATCTATGGCAAGCACCGGTTTTCGTGAACGGCTCCGGCAGGGGCCGGTATTGGCCGACGGCGCGATGGGTACGCTGCTCTACGGCCAGGGCCTGCCGATTGATAGCTGCTTCAACGCGCTCAACCTCACCGACCCCGCGCGCATCGCCGGCGTGCACCGTGCGTACATCGAAGCCGGCGCCGAGGTCATCAAGACGAATACCTTCGACGCCAACCGATTTAAGCTCGCGGCGCACGGCCTGGCGAGCGAAGTCGCGGCGCTCAACCACGCCGGCGCCGAGCTTGTGCGCCGCGCGGCGGATACCACAGCCGCGCCCCATGACGTTTACGTCGCCGGGTCGATTGGTCCGCTGGGCGTGCAGTTGGAGCCGGTGGGCCGCGTCCGGGCGCGCGCGGTCTTCGACGCCTTCCGCGCGCAAATCGCGGCGCTGGTCGAAGCCGGCGTCGATCTGCTGCTTTTCGAGACCTTCGCGCTGCTCGACGAAATCACGGAGGCGGTGCGCGCCGCCCGCGCCGTCTCCGCCGATATCCCCATCGTCGCGCAGGTGACCTTCACACGCGACGGGCGGCTCTTGCTCGGCGAAAGCCCGCAGCAGGCCGCGCGCACCCTGGCCGCGCTCGACGTTGACGTAATCGGCGCCAACTGCGGCAGCGGCCCGGCGCAGGTCATGCGCGCAGTCGAGCGCATGCGCGGCGCGGCGCCGGGTGCGGTGTACTCGGCGATGCCCAACGCCGGCTGGCCCGAACACGTCGGCGGGCGCGTGATGTACGCCGCCGCGCCCGATTACTTCGCCGAGTATGCGTTGGCGTTCGTGGGCGCCGGCGTGACGCTGGTCGGCGGCTGCTGCGGCACCACACCGGCGCACATCGCCGCGATGCGCGCGGCGCTCGACCATCCTGATGCTTATCTCGAGTCGTCGCCGCCTATCGCGGTCCGGGAGGCGGCGGCGCTCCCGGCTTCGCCGGAGGAGCCGACCCGGCTTGCGCGCGCGCTGGACGCCGGGCGCTTCATGATCACGGTGGAGGTCGCGCCGCCCAAAGGCATCATGCCGGAGCGGGTGATCGCCGGCGCGCGGATGCTGGTCGAGGCGGGCGCGGACTTCATCAACATCGCCGACAGCCCGATGGCGCGCATGCGGATGTCGCCGTGGGCGGTGGCGCACCTGCTGCAAGAGGCGGTGGGCGTGGAGGCGATCCTGCACTTCCCCACGCGCGGGCGTAATCTGCTGCGCATCCAGGGCGACCTGCTCGCGGCGCACGCGCTGGGTGTGCGCAACCTGTTCATCGTGATGGGCGACCCGACCCGCATCGGCGACTATCCCGACGCCGCCGATGCCTACGACGTAGCGCCGTCGGGATTGGTGCGGCTGGTGAAGTGCAACCTGAACGCCGGCGCGGACCAGGCCGGGAACAGCATCGGCACGCCGACGAGCTTTGTCGCGGGCTGCGCGCTCAACATGGGCGCGCCCGACCCGGCGCACGAGATCCGGGTGCTGAAGAAGAAAATCGACGCCGGCGCGGACTTTGCGCTCACCCAGCCGGTCTATGACCCGGCAGCGGTGCGGCGCTTCTTCGACGCCTACGCCGAGGCCGAGGGCCGCCCGCTCGATTTGCCGGTGCTGGTGGGGCTGCTGCCGCTGTACAACGCCCGGCACGCGCGCTTTTTGCATCACGAGGTGCCGGGCATCACCATCCCGGACGCGCTGATGCAGCGCATGGTCGCGGCAGAGGCGCGCGGTGCGGACGCCGGCGCGTCGGAGGGCGTCAAGATCGCGTGCGAGATCGTGGCCGGCCTGAAGGCGATTGCCGGCGTGCGCGGGCTATACGTGATGCCGGCGTTCGGCAGGTACAACCTGGCGGCGGAGATTATCGACTGTGTGCGCGAGCGGGACGGCGCTTAGTCGCCGCACGGGTACGTAAAGTTGCCGGTGATATCGGCGCCGATGTAGTAATTGCAGGAGGCGGTTTGGCCGTCGCCGGAGCGCACGACGACCTCGTGGACAATCGCCGCGCCGCTGGTGCCGGCGGTCTTGAAGATCGGGCCGGCCTGGCGCTCGCCGAGGTGCTCGTAGGTGTAGTCGCCGTTGCCGCCGACGGCGTGCACGACGACCGTCCATTCTACCTTGCCGCCGGCCTCGCGCCGGTCGGTGAGTTCTATCGACTCGATTTCGAGCGGGCCGGTGCTGGCGATGTCCGAGGTGGCGGTCGTGGTGGGCGTGGGCGAGTGGGTCGGCGGGACGACCGAGGGCAGCGGGATTTGGGTCGGCGTGGGCGGCAGCGTGAGCGTTGGGTTGAACTGGCCGCCCAGCGGGGTCTGGCTTGGCCCCGGCGTGGCGGTGGGCAGGAGCAACTGGGTCACCATTGGCCGGGGCGGCGGCGCTCCGATCAGGGTGACGGTGGGCGTGGCGGCAGGCCGCCCGGTCAAATTGCAGCCCAGGCTCGACACGCTCAGCATGATGATGGCAATTAAAGGCAGCGCCCACCGGGGACGCGAGCGATTTGAGAAGGCCATATGCACGCACCGCCGATTCATAACGCATGTTCATTATAACCGGAACCGGCGGAATCGTCAGCAGGGAGGGCGAAGTAAAAAAACAACGTCGGAGCGAGTCGGGGTAGCTCTACAGGATAAGGTAGTGGTAAACCTTTAACTGATACCTCACCCCCCGGCCCCCTCTCCACAGGGTGGAGAGGGGGAGAAGACCACGCTCCGGCGGCT
>JAFGMM010000064.1 GCA_016927535.1 Anaerolineae bacterium | reverse complement strand
TTCGTCAGACTTGACCGAACCGCCGGATGCGGACCCGCATGTCCGGTGGTGTGGGAGGGGGGCGTTTCCGTCCCCCTATCCCGATTAGTCTGTAAACACTAGCCTTTCACCGCGCCCTGCGTCAGGCCGCCGACGATCTGATCTTGCAGCATCAGGTATACGATCACGATGGGGGTGGCGCTCACCAGCGCGCCCGCCGCGAACTTGCCCCAGTCGCGCGCGAAGTCGGCGGTGATGAAGTTGTACAGCCCCACCATGAGAGTCCAGCTTTCTTTGCTGCGCAAGAAGGTGCGCGCCAACACAAACTCGTTGAAGGTGCCGACGAAAGCCAGCACTCCCACCACGGCCAGGATGGGCCGCACGAGCGGGAAGATCAGCCCCCAGAAGGTCTGCCAGTGCGTCGCGCCGTCCACCATCGCCGATTCGTCGATGTCGCGCGGGATGGTGTCGAAGTAGCCTTTCATCAGCCAGGTGTTGATGCCCATCGAGCCGGCCATGTAGACCAGGATCAACCCACCCAGGCTGTCCAGCGAGAAGATGTTGAGCCAGTTCCAGTCGATGAAGTCGAGGAAGGGCAGTAGTTCCGGGATCAGGTCGGCCAGGCGCCCGATCTGCTGCAAGATGAGGAACAGCGCCACGATCATCAGCAGATTAGGGAACACCTGGATTAGCAGCACCGAGAGCAGCAGCGCACGCCGCCCCTGGAAGCGGAAACGCGAGAACGAGTAGGCGCTGAGTGCGGTGATTAACACGGTCAGGACGGTGGTAACCGTGGCGACAAAGATCGAATTGGCTACCCAGTTCCAGAAGGGATAAATGTCAAGCTCGTCGATGAGCAAGGTTCTGAAGTTGAGGAAAAGCTCGTCCACCGACTCGACATTCTGTGGGATGAGGTTACGCGAGGACAATGAGCCGTGCGGGTCGAAGGCGGCGCGGATGATCCAGATGACCGGGAAGAGCGCGAAGGCCAGCGCGATGGCGATCACGACCATACGGAAGACCAGCCCGGCGACTTGCTGCTGCCTGGAAAGCACCATACTGGTCTCGACGCGCCCGCCGCGTCGTGGCACATTAGACATTTTCGCCCACCTCCTCCCACGTCTTGGTGAAGCGATACTGGAACAGGGTAATCCCTGCGGTCACCAGGAATATGAGCAGGGTAATCGCCGATGCATAGCCGTAGTCCGCGCCCCGGTCCGAGCCAAACGCCAGTTCGTAGGTATAGCTGATGAGGATGTCGGAATAGCCGGCCGGGGTTGGTGTGTCGGGCATCGCCGGGTTGCCCTCGGTGAGCGCCTCGATCATCAAGTAGTTATTGAAGTTAAAGGTGAAGGAAGCGATCAACAGCGGCCCCACCGTCACCAGCAGCAGCGGCAACGTGATCTGCCAGAAGCGATTCCACTGACCGGCGCCATCTACGGCGGCAGCTTCGTAAACATCGGAAGGGATGGCTTGCAGCGCCCCGCTGCAAACCAGCATCATGTAGGGGTAGCCCAGCCACAAGTTCACCACGATGATGGCAACCTTCGCCCCCCACGGATCGGTGAGCCGGAGAAGGTCGATGTTCATGCTCTGCAAAGTCACGCTGATGATGCCCAGGTTTTGGTTGAGCAGACCGCGCCAGATCAAGATACCGATCACGCCAGGGATTGAGTAGGGAATGATGAGGAGTGAACGGATGATCTTGCGCCCCGGAACGATGGGATCATTCAGGATCAGCGCCATGAACAACCCCATCGCAAAGGTCGTAAACACCGACATAAAGGCGAAGAGCACCGTCCAGAGGAAGATATTGACCAGCGGGCCACGGAAGCCGGGATCGGTGACGATGCGCTTGAAGTTGTCGAACCCGATGGTCACCCGGTAGCCGGGTATCAGCGAGCCGGTGTCCAGGCCGCATGCCTGCACGCCCTCCGGGACGAAGCAGCCAATCTCATCGTTGGCGTAATAAATCACTCCGGCCTGCTGGTCGAAGACCGTGTTCGTCTCCGGGTCGTGGATATAACGCGGTTGGACCTGCTTGGCAAGCGTCCCCCGGCGTGGGCTGATTTGCGTGATGCGGACCGCCTCGGCCTCCTCGCCGAACGACATGTTCTGCAAGGCCTGCCCGATCTTGACAAGCTCTTTGGGGTCGAGGCGCTGGTATCCCTCGAATTCGGCAGGGATGCCATCCTCCGAAGCGGGATCAGGCTGCACCGTCTCGAAAGGCTGGTCGGGGCGTGCAAAGAACGTCTCTGTGCCGTCTTCGGAGACAAGCCACAGCGCGTATTCGCTGCCAGACTGGAAGACGGTCGCCGAGAAGATTTTGCCGGTTTCGGGCAAGAATACCTGCTTCTCAACCAAGTCGATCATCTGCTCTTTGGTCAATAGGTGCCCGTCGGAGTAGTTGGTGAACGCGGTGATGACGGTATAGATGATCGGATAGATGACCAGCAGCGTGACCAGTGCCAGGCCGGGCGACATCCATTTGATCGGATAGAGGCGCGGCACCAACACCACCACGTTTAACATGACCGCGATGACGCCAAGGATCGCCGCCAGGAGCAGGTTATCGTCGTGCAGCAGGGTGTAGATAAGGAGCAGGGCAATCGCGTCGCCGATGAACAGCGCAGCGTATTTAAGCACCAGCCCCCAAGTGTTTGTGTCACTTAGGAAGTTGTTGCTCCTCTCGGAAGGTGAAATATCGGCAGAAACAGCACTCGGTACCTTAGGGCGTGGGATAAAAATCTGCAAAATTAAGCCAACTGCGGCAAAGAGCGCTATCCAGAAACCTGCACCGATTGCCCCCGTAGCACTAAACGAGGTTTGGTAGAAGAAATTGGCGTAGAAGGCTAGTCCGATTAGCCCAGTAATCAAAGTCAAGATCGAAGCAGTGCGACGATGATGTGAGTTGAACATGCCCCACAGAGCAAACAACCCACCACCTAATGCGGAGAGTGGGACAAGGAACAAGATAGACCACGCATCATTTTGAACGCTAGCTGGTGCTTCAGAGAGGAGATACAAACCAGAGACGCTACCCAATAGACTTAGCCATGGCATGAACAAGAATGCGATCCCCATGGCGATTGCACAAACTAGCGCAAGGAAATCGCCTGGCGAGAAATGTGACGTGCGATTTTGGTCCATAAGTTAACCTCTTGGAAAAGCAGCCGGAGACCCTTGCGGGCCTCCGGCGCTCGTGCTAGTCGCACTCATAGGCTTTACTCAACCGGGGTTATCGTAACTTCGTGCGTGTTGTGGTCATACATGACCTCAAGGGTCGTCTCGGCCTCGAGCGTCCCCATGATGTTGTCCGACGGGTAAGACTCGGTCCAGGCGGCGTTTAGCGCCACCTTCGCCTCGTAGTCGCCGGCGGGCAGCGTGAAGGTACCGACCCAGAAGCCGTTGCCCTGATCCTCCAGCATGGTCACTTCGCAGGCGGGATCCCAGTCGGCGCCGCAGCCCAGCGCAGCCTGGAAGCTGCCGACGAAGGTGACGCTCGTGGGCGGCTGGCCCATGCCGGCGATGGTGTTGGCGATTTGCTCGGCAGCCGTCGTGTAGGCGCTGGGGCCGTCCACGGTACCCTGGATCGTCAGGTTCAGCGCGTTGTCGGAAGCTGCCCACACCGCCGACATTTCGGGGATGTTGGGCATCGGGATGGCGTCGGCGCCGGCAGCGGCGAACGCGGCCAGGTCGGGGTCGTCGATGGCTTCGCGCACGGCCAGGTGAGCCGACGGGCGCGGTTCAGCGTCAAAGAGTGCCTGCATGGTCTCTTGGGTGGCGATGTAATCGAGCACGAAGGTTTCGGCCAGCAGCGGGTCCTTGGTGAAGGCGCTGATGGAGAAGCCCTGCACGCCGGAGAAGGGGCGCCCGTTCACGGTCACGCCTTCCACGCCGGGGAAGGGTTCCAACACATAGGGCTGGCCGCTATCCCGTAGGCGCTGCAAGTGCCACGGGCCGGTGACGAACGAGCCGAGGATGCCGTCGGTGTACCACTCGAACACTACGTCGTCGTTGGTGTCGGGCACCAGGTAGCCGTTTTCGGCCATCATCTGGAGCCATGCCGCTGAGGCCTTGCCGCCTTCGCTCGCCAGGCCGATGTCGGTGACATCGTAATTGCCTTCCTCATCAATGCCGAAGATGTAACCGCCAAAGGCGGACGTGATGGGGAAGGTGTGGTAGGTGTTGCCGGTCTGAAGCCCAAAAGCGTACAAGTCGTTTTCGGCCATCTCCGCCGCCAGCTCCGCGACCTCCTGCCAGGTGGCCGGCCATTCGGGGATTAGCTCCGGGTTGCGCACGAACGCCACGTTCTCGGTGGCATAGGGCACGCCGTAGACGACGCCGCCCACCGTGAAGGCTTCGACCGCCGAGGGCAGGTATTCCTCGGCCAGGTCGCCCAGTTCGACCGGCATCAACATGCCGTTGGCGACCAACTGGCCCAAGGTGTCGTGCACGGTGACGACGATGTCGGGGCCCTCACCGGCCGGGCCGGCGACCTGGAGCTGGTCACGGATATCGCCCAGGCCCATCTCCTGTACCTCGACATTGACGCCGAATTCCTCGGCGAACTTCTTGCCGAGTTCAACCAGCACGCCGGTGCGGTTGCCGTCGGCCCAGATGAGCAGGCCTGCGTCGTCCTGGGCAAACGCGCCCGCGACCGGGGCGATGCCAAAGACTAACAGCAGCAAAGCGGTTAGCAGTTTCGAAGTGCGATTCATTTTCTTCTCCTATGTGCATTGATTGAACAAAAAGAAAGCTGCTCTTAGACGATAAGAGCCGTTGACCGTACTTTTGGATTGCTCAAATCTAGAGGGGGCACCTCCTTAGCTTGCCGAGGCGCGCAGCCAAACCCGGTCGCCTGGGATGAGCCATAAACCGCGGACGCTTGCTAAAGCTCCCCCTGTGGTGGCGCCGGCTATCGTTGCCTTAAACAAACCCATCGTTACCTAACACAAATCGTATACAGGTTTTTGCGGCTTGTCAAGAAACCCTTAAGTGTATGCACTTTAGATCAATGGAGCGTCCGTGTGGCAATCATCATGCACCGGTAGGAAAGGCGTCCAGTTTGGCGAGTGGGGCTGCGACAAGATAGAGGCAATAGGATGACGGAGGTGTTTTAAGGACTATGCGGCGACTGCTGATCCCGCTCATCTTCCTGGCGTTGGCGTCGATGGCGTGCAACCTGCCGCGCGGCAAGCAGGCCCCTTCGGTGACGGCGCCCGCGCCGGCGGCCCCAACGAGCACACCGGCGGCGCTCACCGAACACACGGTCGTGCCGGGTGAAACGTTGGCGAGCATCGCGCAGCGCTACGGCATCCCGGTCGATACCCTCGCCAGCGTGAACGGCATCCCCAACCCCGACCGTATCTATTCCGGGCAAAAGCTCAAGCTCGAGGCCGCCGCGCAAAAGCTCGCGCCCAGGCAGGTTTACTTAAACGTATCGGTTGTCAAACAAACCCGCAGCTTGAGCTGCGAGAGCGCTTCGGCGTGCAGCCTGCTGCGCTACACGGGCTACCTCTGCGCAAGCGACGCTTATGTGCTCGACGCGCTGCCCCGGTCGCCCGACAACCCGCATCGCGGTTTTGTCGGCCCGGCTGACAGCCCGGCCGGGATGCTGCCGGTCGGCGCGGCAGATGCCCAGGTCGGCGGGTACGGCGTCTACGTCGAAGCGCTGCACGCCGGCCTTGCCGGGCTGGGCGTTAAGAGCCAGTACCAGTACGGTACCACCCTCGACACGTTGCGCGGCCTGCTCGACCAGGGTACGCCGGTGCTCATCATCGCAACCCACAAGATGGGCGGCTATGGCACACAGCCGGTCGTTTTCGTCCCCGCCGACGGCGACGGCAGCCCGGTAACCGTCATCCGCTACGAACACTCCTACGTGGTCAACGGCTACGATGCGGATGGCTTCTGGGCGATTGATCCGTGGTCGGGCGATGTAGAATATTTCACCGTCGCCCACCTCGACTCCGATTGGGGGCGGTTGGGCCGGCAGGCGCTTTGGGTGACCCGCTAGCGCTGCGTCTCTACCCCGTCGAACAGATCACGCGCGGCCCGCCCGTTCGCGCGGATGGGCCATATCTGCGTAAATGCCTGCGCGCCGAACAGCAGCCGCCGCAACCAGAGCGGCAGCGCCCCGCTGAGGCCGCCCAACTGGCTCGCGTGGCAATCGCTGGCCTGCTCGCCGAGCCGGGCGTAGGCCCGCACATCCACCAGCACGTGAATCGGGTGATGGTGATTTTCGGCGGCGGCCACCATGTCGATGTCCTCGTTGGTGCCCATGCGCCGGGGGTCTTTGCCGGCGAGCCGCGCGACCCAGATCGCCAGTTGCAGCGAGAACCGGGTGAAGCGGCCAAAGTTGGTATGGTAGAGCCGTTGGGGTTGGTAGGGCGCTAAGCCGTGTTCGGGGTAAGCGCCGGCCTTGCCGCAGACGCCGAAAGCGCCCACCGTGGCTTTGTGCACCGCGATGTGGTCGGGGTGCCCGTAGCCGCCGTAAGGGTCGAAGGTGACCACGACCTGCGGGCGAACTTCACGGATCACCTTTACGACCTTGCCGATGAGCACGTCCAGGTCTTCCTGAGCCAGCGCATCCGGGTGAGCGTTGTCCGGCGAACCGGGCATGCCGGAGTCGCGGTAGTCGAAGCGGTATACTTCGTGCAGGCCGAGCGCCTGGCTGGCGCACTCCAGTTCGTGGATGCGCAGCGCCTTAATCGAGTCGAACCCCTCCAGGAATTCCGGCGGTACGGTGCCGGCTTCGCCGTTGGTCGCGCAGATCAAATCGACCTGCGCGCCCTCCTTCACATAGCGCGCAATCGTAGCGCCCATGCCGAAGCTCTCGTCGTCGGGATGGGCGAACACAAGCAGCATACGTTTTTCGTTCATCTGTACGATACTACTCCACATAAAGAAAAAAACAGATAACCACCGTTACCTGTTCTGAGTGCCGAGGCCCAGACTTGAACTGGGGACCCTTTGATTTTCAGTCAAATGCTCTACCAACTGAGCTACCTCGGCAAAGCGACGGTAATTTTACATGGGCGTGGGCCATCTGTCAATGGTTTTGTGGCGAATGTCGCAGCCCCACGAAACGACGAAGCGGCATAAAAAGTGGACAAACTGCCCAGGGTTGGGTAAAATGCCCCGCGCTCATTCTGAAGGATTTGGAGACAAAACAAGTGGCGCATCATAAGTCAGCTCTTAAGCGAATTCGCAGTTCAGAACGCAAACACAAGCGGAACAACGTTTTCCGCGCGCGCGCGCGTACCCATATCAAGAAGGTTAGAGACTACATGGACCAGGGTGAACTGGATGCCGCGCGCCAAGAAGCCGAAGTCGCAATCGTCGTGCTCGATAAGGCGGCGAATAAGGGCATCATCCATAAAAACAACGCTGCCCGCCGCAAGAGCCGCTTGATGAAGCGCCTGCAGGCGTTAGAAGCGGCTGCCAAGAGCGCATAACCGGCGTCTCGCGCTTTCGATACTGCGTACAACCGCCGACCTTTAGGGTCGGCGTTTTGTGTGCGCCGGTTCCGTCACGCGCTCTCCGGCTCCGGGTCGAAGCGGTAGCCCATCCCGCGCACGGTCAAAATATGGTGAGGGTTCCCCGGCTCGCTTTCCACCGCCTCGCGTATCCAGCGGATATGCACGTCCAGCGTGCGCGTGTCTCCCATGTACTCGGTCTGCCAAACGTGGCGCATCAAGTATTTGCGATCCAGGGTTTGACCGGGCTGGCGCATAAACGCTTCCATGAGCCTGGTCAGCTTAGGGGTCAGGCGGTGCTCCTGGCCGTTTGCAAAAAGCAACCGCTGCTGCAAGTTGAGCTTGAAGGGGCCGCACGACAGCATCTCGCCTTTGTCGGCGTTCAGGAAGCGCTCGATCCGGTTGATGAGCTTGCGCGGCGTAAACGGCATGTATAAGACCACGTTCGCCCCGGTATCCCGGCCATTCTCCGAGGCTTCTTTGATGTGAATAATCGGCGTATCGGGAAAATAACCTCGTAACTGCGCACAAACCCGATTCCCTGACGTATTCAGCGATGCGGCGTCGAGCACGATCACATCTGGGGAAGTTGCCGTTCGAACCGCAGCTTTGCCCGAATGAACCACGATCACGCTGTAACCGCGCTTTTTCAATGCCGGCGCAAAAGACGGCGCATTAGCGCGCGGGCTTTCGACTAACAGTACGTTGGCGGCCATACAAACAACACCTCTCAATCCAACGGATAAAGACGAGCCGTCTGTGGCGCAGCGTCAGAGTCAGGAGCAGGCCATATGGGGATGGGGGTCGAGATGATTGACAACAGCACACACAAACACAAGGCACGCCTCCCATTATAGCGGTCGTCTAAAGCCGGGCAAGCCGGTTTTGGCCGGGCAGACCGGTCGTGCCCGGCAGAACCTTAAGACGTTTCGCCAAACCTTAAGGTTTTCGGATGTGACAAAAAACGCACCATAGAATTAGGGGTGTATCTCCTGGCTACCCGTACATATGGGGGGAAGAACACAAAACCCGAATCCTAAATTTTTTTAACATTAGTACGCGAGGCGTTCGAAAAAAAACGCCCCACTCGGCAGCAATTTTTTGTTAAAATTTTTACCTATTTCCCCACCGCTTTTCGCAAAATATCCCTTAATTATCGTATTTACCCCACGGGTAGAAAACTACATAATCGGAGCAAAAAGCAAATTTATGTAAAAAAACTATAACAAATCGTCATCTTTGAGAATCCATCCTGCTGTTAACGTTCTTCTATGTCTTAGCGCCGCTGCGTCCATCCCGGCGCCCCATATTTCTCCGCACACAGCTTCTCTGCCACCGCTGCTTCGCCCGTCGTAAGCGCGCCCGGCTCCAGCGCCACACCCAGCGCCGCCGCGAACCCCGCCGCCAGCGCCGCCGCCGCCTCATCCCAGAACACCCGGCGTCCCAGCGCTGCGCCCAGCGTCGTCGCGCGCGCCAGCACGCGCGCCCTGGCCTCGACGCGCGCTGCCTCATCCGCGAAGACCAGCCCGTCGCAGATGCGCGCCAGGTCGCCGGTGAGCGGCAGCGTTCCGTGTTGGAGCATCCCGCCTCGCTTGCGCACCTGCGCGCTACCGATCAACTTCTTGCCGCCCGCCGTGATCTCGTAATGCGACGGCACCTCGAAGCACACCGGCCCGGCCTGCCGGGCGGCGTTCGGGTCGGCTTGCCGGTCCGACTGTGTGCGCAGGCCTAAAATCTCCAGCCCGGCAGCCAGGCCCTGGCTCAAGCGCCGGTAGCTTTCGACCACATCGCCCGCCACCAGCGGCGAATCCTTCGGCAGGGTCACGCTGTAGGTCAGTTCGTCGGTGTGCAGGATCGCCTTGCCGCCGGTCGGACGCCGCACCAGGCCCCAACCCTGCTCGGCCAGGCGCGCCGTGTCCGCTTCGGCGTGGAACTGCGCCACGCCCAGCGAAAGACACGGCGGCTCCCAGGCATAAAAGCGCAGCGTAGGCGGCACATTGCCCGCCGCTACACTCATTAAAATCGCCTCGTCGAGCGCCATGTTTGTCGCGCCGCCGGCCGGCGCGCTGTGGATCAGCCGCCATCGTTGCATCGCTTCGCCTTTATGGATGAATTAGTCAGATGTCAGATAATTACCTCACCCCCCGGCCCCCTCTCCACAGAGTGGAGAGGGGGAGAATCCATCGCATGAACGGTTCTTAAGCCCCTCTCCATGCCTGGAGAGGGCTGCGGCTTGCCGCGTGGGGTGAGGTAAATTCTATGTTGTCTATTTGGTTTCTCCATTAGCTTATAGCTTTTAGTGGTTAGCGATTAGCGATTAGCGATCAGCAGTCAGCGCCCACACCTGGATCACGCCGCCGGCATCGACCACCAACAGATGCCGCTGTTCATCATCAGCCGCCGGCACGAGCGCAACCGCCGCCGAGGGCGTGCCGGCGTCGCCCATCTCGCCTACCATTTCTCCGTCGTCAAGCCGCCACAGCCGGGCCGGGCCGTCAAAGCTGGTGGTGGCGACGAGGTCGCCGCCCGGCAGGAAGGCCAGCGCAAACGCGCCCAGACCGTGCCCTTTGAGCTGCGCCTGCTGGTCCTTGCCCAGGTTGCCCTCGGAACTGGCCGCGAGCATCCACAAATGCACCGCATCCCCCGTGCCCGCCGCCGCCAGGAGGCGCTTGCCGCCGGGCGCAAAGGCCAGCATGTTATCGGCTGCGCCGGGTTCTGCTTTGAGGGTCGTATCCTTCGCGCCCGACTGCACATCCCAGACGTGCACCGTGTCATATGCGCCCGCCGCGACGAAAGCCCCGTCGGGCGAAAAGGCCAGGGTGACCGGCGCGTCGGGCAGGTTAAAACGGTGAAGCGTTGCGCCGCTCGCAGCATCCCACAGGCCCACGGTATTATCGGCGCCTCCGGTCGCAAGCCGGAGCGCGCCGTCCGCCCCGGCCGGCGCGAAGGTCAGCGCGAATACCGGCCCGTCGTGCGCGGTGAACACGCGCAGCCGTTCGCCGGCGACGACGTTCCACACCGAGATTTGCCCGTCTCGCCCGCCCAGCGCCAGCGTGACGCCGTCCGGCGCGAGCGCCGCCCTGCCCACCAAGTCGCCGTGCCCGGCGAACCGGTTCAGTGGCTCGCCGTCCGGCACCGACCACCGCTCGACCGTCCCGTCATTTCGTACCAACACCAACCCGGCCGGCTCACCGTCCGCGGTCGCAAAGAAAATATCCACACCCCCCGGCCCGCCGGCGATGGCGGCCACCGGCTCATAGCTTTGCAGGTCCCACACCCGCACGCCGTCATCGCCGAGCGAGGCCAGGTAGGGCGGCGCGAACGCAAACTCGACCACCGAGCGCGTGTGCCCGGTCATCTCCGCCACCTTCTCCAAGTGAACCGGCGGCTGCGCGCCCGGGTCGTCGCCGGGGCCGCAGCTTGCCGGCATAACCGCCAGCAAGACGGCAATCGCCCACCACACCCGTTTCATCGGTTCTATCTCTCCCTTGTCGTCACAAAGACGCCGCTCCGTCTCCTAATCTTTCCGCATCGCGTTTTGAGTGTACAATTGCAGTGCATCTCTGGCAAAGGCGGTAAGTGCGCAAAGCTTACTTGTGAGGAGCAGAACATGACAGAACCTCTCGTAATCGGCACGGCCCAGGGCATCCCCGGACGCTTGAGCTACGGCAAGTTCGAGGCCGTGCGCTTGCCCAGCGGCGGCGACGACCACTTCCCGGTCGTGATCGCGCAGGGGCGCGAAGACGGCCCGACGCTGTGGATCACGGCGAATATTCACGGCAACGAAGTGACCGGGCTGGCAGCGCTGCATAAACTGCTCGACGATGAACTGGCGGCGCGGCTGCGCGGCGCGCTGGTCGCGGTGCCCACGCTGAATCCGTCAGGCCTGGTCGAGCGCAGCCGCAGCGCGCACTACCTGGGCGGCGACGATCCTAACCGGCTCTTCCCGGCGCGGGTCCAGAACCCGGAGACCAAGCTGCCCTCGGCTTTGCAAGCCGCTTACGCGCGGCTCTTTGAAGTCATGAAATCCACGGCGGACTACCTGATCGACCTGCACTGTATGGGCGTCCAGTCTATCCCGATTGCCCTGCGCGACCCGGTCTACTATACCGATAAGAGCGAGAAAGGCGCCGCCGGCCGGCTGTTCGAGACGGTTAACGCTATGCAGGAGGCCTTCGGCCTGTCCATCATTAACGAATTCGGCGGCGGCGAATACCTGCGCCAGGATTTGCACCGCTCGGTGAGCGGGGCGATGTTAAACTGCGCGTACATCCCGGCCTTTACCGTCGAACTCGGCGGTTATCCTTCGGTCGAACCGGCGGCGCGCGATGCTGCCGTGGCCGGGCTGCGCAACGTGATGCGGTGGGCCGGCATGCTCGATGGCGCGCCGGAGCCGGTGACCGGGATCAAACGCATCGACCCCGGCTACCCGGTGCGCCGCGCCCGCCATCCTAACGTCCCGTGCGGGTGCATCGTGCACTACCTGGTCGAGGTCGGCGATAGGGTCGAGCCGGGCCAACCGGTCGCCGAACTGCGCGATATCTACGGGCGGCCCGTCGGCGAAGGGGGACTGCTGCGCTCCGACTACGACGGCTTCGTGGTGGCGTTTCACCGGGGCGTCGTCTACTACGAGAACGAAACGGTTATAACGATGGCCGTCCGCGACGACGGCGAGATGGTCCTGCCGTACCCGGCGTAGAGGCTACGGGGCGCGGCCCGCGCTGCGCTCCTTATGGACAAAGCAAAACGAACTGACAGTACCTCACCCCCTAGTGCACGTCGGCGTAAATATACCTGTGGTAACACTTCCCCCCTATCCCCACCCCTTTCCCCCACAAGGGGGGAAAGGGGGCCAGAAGCGCCGTGCAGCGGCTCTGATTCCCCCT
>JAFGMM010000063.1 GCA_016927535.1 Anaerolineae bacterium | reverse complement strand
CTGAAAATAAGCTTTTACCTCACCCCCGCCGCGCTTCGCGCGTCTTCCCCCTCTCCATCCAATGGAGAGGGGGATAAGAGGGGGTGAAGTATTTTCACCCTCTTGTGGTGCTGCACCGCAACATGGGGAACTCCCTCGAAAAAAGATTTTTAACCACGAATAACGCCAATCGCGCAAATCAAGACTCCTACAATTCGCGTTTATTCGTGTTACCCAGCCTAGCTGTGCAAGGTTCGTGGTTAAATTTTCTATCCTGCGCCGGCGATGCGCCGCAGCGCCAGCGCCAGCGCAGCCGTCCAGGGCAGTATCTTGAACCCGCCCGCGTCGAGCGCGGCCGCGATCTCGGCCCGGCTGAGCAGGACAAGCTCCTGTTCCTCCAGGTCGTCGCTGGCGATCTCGCCGACATAGTGCGCGCCGCGCGCCAGGAACAAATAAGCGGTGCCGGCCCCACGATTGGCGTCTACCACGTACTGCCCCAGCGCAGTCCAATCCGGCGCGGCATAGCCGGTTTCCTCGCGCAGTTCGCGCTGCGCGGCGGTCAACGGGTCTTCGTCCGGTTCCAGGTAGCCGCCGGCCAGCGCCAGCGCGACCTCGCTGAACGCATATTTGACCTGGCGAAAACACAGAAACTTACCGTCTTCGGTCACAGCTACCACGTTCACGTAATCCGGCGTCACCACCCACGGCCAATCCGGGATAACGCGACCGTCGGGCAGTTCGACGGTGTGGCGCTCGACGGTCAGAAACTTGTTATGGCGCAGGATCACTTCACGTTTAAGGGTCTTCCAGGGTTTCACGGTTCAACCTGTTCACTGGTTAGCGAGCCATCCGGCATCAAATATAACACCTGGCGGCCCGGAAAGCGCGCCTCGGCTGCGGCCTGGTCCGCCTCCCAGCGCACGCGCGCCGCGACCACATCGCCGTCGAGGTAAGGGCTGGTGAGCGCCATGTAGGTTCCCCACTCGCGCCAGGAGCGCTGGTCGGCGCCGGTGACCAGGACAAGCGCCGGTCGCCCGTCGCGCAGCGCGTTCAAAGCGTCGATATCGTCCTGGCCGATATCGTTGAAGCGCCAAAGCGGTTCCAGGCGGGCGGGCGTGTACCCGACCATGCTGCCGGCGCAAAACACCAGCAGCGCCGCATACACGGGAATCTGTACGTAGCGGTTCCCGTCGGCCAGGCGCACCGTGAAGCGCGCCAGGCCGGTCGCGCCGGCCGCGCCGAGCAGCACCAGGCCCGGTATGCCCTCGAAGTAGTAGCGCGGCCCGTAGAGCTGCGCGCCCGACCAAAATAACCACTGCGCCGCGACCAGACACACGAACGATCCCAGCAGCGCCCACGCCCAGCCCGCACTAGGCCGCCGCCACAGCGCCAGCAGGCCCGGCAGCAGGAGCAGCCAGCTTACCCCCATGCCCATACGCCAGCCGCCCGCGTACAGCCGGTCGTAAACGCCCTGGGACATCTGCCAGCCGAACAAATCCGAGGTGAGCAGGCCCAGGTCGCGACGCATATTGTAGAAAGCCTTGACGGGCGTATGCCCGCTGGGACCGCAGCAGTCGCCGAAGCCGATGCGGTCGTATTCCCACACCAGCGTGTAGAGGTTGTAGGTGGGGTCGCCGGCGGCGGCGTAGTTGAAAAGCGGGGCCACCAGCGCGACGGACAACGCCGCCAGCGCGAACAAAAGCGCCGGCTGCACGTATTCCCGCGACCAGAAGCGCCGCAGCCCGCGCCACGCAACCACCAGGCCGGCCCAGATGAAAAACGGCGCGGCAAGGCCGGCGGCGGTCAGTTGGCGGCTGCCGAACAGCAGGCCCAACATCACCCCGGCGAACACCGCCCATCCCCACCGCCGGCGGTGCAGCCGCGCATGTTGCAGCTTCCACAGCCCGTAAACCCACAGCAGGAACAGGCACATCGCCGACGTATGGCTCATCAATGTACCGTTGAGCAGCAGCGCGAACGGCGAAAGCGCCAGCAGCAGCGCGGCGACCAGACCGGTCGTCCGGTCGAATATCCAACTGCCCAGCCGGTAGACCAGCGCGACCGAGAGCGTCGCACAAAAAGCGTTAACCACCCACGGCTGCCCCACCAACACACCCACACTCAGCAGCAGCGACCAACCCGGCGGGTACTTGCCGAAGCGCCGGCCTTCGTAGTCAACGACGAAGGGCTGCCAGTAGAGATGCTTGGGTTCGGGCGTCTCGATCACCATGTGCCCGCCCGCGAAGATCTTAGCCTGGTACAGGTAAGCGACCTCATCCTCAAGGTGGGGCAGACGCTCGAAGGTGGTGCGGCTCACCAGCGCGGTGAGCACGAACGCGGCGAGGACGGTCAGCAGGGCGAGAATGTGAATGCGTTTCATCGTTGCCTGGTCTTGTGGAGAGCCGGTAGTGATTCTAGCTTAGCACCATTTCGCTTTTTGACAAAACCGGTCCTGAAATATTGCGCGCCGCCGGCAGATGGTGTACCATTGCGCGGTAGTATGCTTCGTTCAAGTAAGAAGGGAGGTGCTTTTATGCCAGTCTGCACAATAGATTTTCGGCGCGGCGCGCACCTCTTGCGAGCACGGTAAACGCTCTCCGGTTTCCTCTGTCGCGCGGGTGTACCGCGTCCCCTTATAGAACACAAACTCTTTGAGGCGCGCTTTGCGCTGCCTCGGTTTTCATTACGGCGTACAACCGAATAGCTTTTTTATTTTCATGGAGTAAAAGACCTTGCTTTCTCACAGAACGCTTGACGCTTACCGCGTCTACCTGATCTTCAGCGGCGCGACGTCGCTCGCATTTTCGTTAATCTTCACGGTCAACATGGTCTACCAGGCCACCACCGTCAACCTCTCGCCACTCCAGCTTGTCCTGGTCGGCACCGTGCTCGAGGCGACGGTTTTCATCTTCGAAATCCCAACCGGCATCGTCGCCGACGTGTACAGCCGGCGTTTGTCGGTCATCATCGGCACCGCGCTGATGGGCGTGGGCTTTATCGTAGAAGGTGCGCTGCCGCACTTCGCCGCGATTCTGCTGGCGCAGGTGCTCTGGGGCTTGGGCTACACCTTCACCAGCGGCGCGCTCGACGCCTGGCTCGCCGACGAAATCGGCGTGGAGCAGGCGGGCAAGGCCTACCTACGGGCCGCGCAGGTCGGGCAGGCGGTGGGGCTGCTGGGCACCGGCGCGAGTGCGGCGCTTGCGAGCATCTACATCACCCTACCGATTGTGCTGGGCGGCGCGCTGCTCATTACGCTGGCGGTTTGCTTGGGACTGTTCATGCCGGAGGCGGGCTTCAAGCCGGCGCCGGCTGCCGGGCGCAGTTCGTGGCGGCAGATGAGCGATACTCTGCGCGCAAGCGTCGGGCTGGTGCGGGCGCGCCCGGTGCTGCTGACCCTCCTGGGCATCAGCGCAATCTACGGCATGGCAAGCGAAGGCTACGACCGGTTGTGGACCGTGCACATGCTGGAGGACTTCACCCTGCCGGCGCTGGACCAGCTTGCCCCCGTGGTGTGGTTCGGCGTGATCCAGGCTGTGGGGATGCTGTTCTCTATCGGCGCGACCGAAATCGCGCGGCGGCGGCTCGACCTGAACAATCACGAGCTCGTCGCGCGGGCGCTCTCCGGCATCTACGCGGCGCTGGTCGTGAGCGTGGTCGTATTCGCGCTGGCGGGAAACTTCGCGCTGGCGCTCGCCGCCTTCTGGATATCCGGCGTGCTGCGCGCAACCGGCGGCCCGGTGTTCACCGCCTGGCTGAACCAGCACATCGAGTCGAGCGTGCGCGCGACGGTGATCTCGGCCTCCCAGCAGGCTAACGCGCTGGGTCAGATTGCCGGCGGGCCGGTGGTCGGCGCCATCGGTGACCTGGTATCGGTGCGCGCCGCGATCACCGCCGCCGGGCTGGCGCTCGCGCCGTCGCTGGCACTGTTCGTGCACACGCTGCGCGGCGGGCAGGCAGTATCAGCAAAAGAGGCGAAGGAAACCGTGACCGCTTAACCGGGCAAGGTTACTCGTCGAGTTCGGCGCGCAAATCGTCGATGAGGTCTCGCGCGTCGCTTGCATTCGGTCCGTCCAGGTCAAGGTACGTTTCCAGGTCGGCGAGCGCGCGCTTCGGCTCGTCCAATGCCCGGTAAGCCTTGGCGCGCTCGTAATAAGCGTCGGCGCGGCCCGGACTCAACTCGATCACACGCGCGTAGTCTGCGACCGCCAGTTCGTACCGGTCTAGCTCGTAGTAAGCCAGACCGCGATTAAAGTAAAGGCCGTCGAACGCCGGGTCCAGCGCAATCGCCGCCGTCAAGTCGTCGGCGGTCTTTTCATACTCGCCCAGCGCGTAGTAAGCGTTGGCGCGCCCCATATACGCCCAGCTCGCCGGCTCGAAGCCCAGTTCGAGGGCGCGGGTGTTGTCGTCCCGGCTCTCTTCGTGCTTCTCCAGGTTGTAATATGCAATTCCACGGTTATAGTAAGTATCGGCATTATCAGGGGCCAGCTCAAGCGAGCGGGAGAAATCGACAAGCGCCTCGCCGTACCTACCGAGTTTTATATATGCCTTGCCACGGTCGCTGTAGGTCACAGCCCGCGTCGGGTCGAGTTCGAGCACGCGGGTGTAATCATCGATCGCAGCCTCGTAATCTCTCAGCATACTGTGTGCATCGCCCCGGCTGTCGTAAGCGTTCATGTGGCCGGGGTCGATTTCGAGCACGCGGGTGAAGTCCTCGGTGGCCTGGGCGTACTCGGCGGAATAGTAATGGGACATGCCCCGCCAGTAGTACAATTCAGTGCTTTCGGGAGCGTATCGGATGGCGCGGGTGTAATTCTCGGCAGCCAGTGCGTAATCCCCCAGCATATAATACGCACTGGCGAGACTCTGGTAGACACCCCGGTAGTCGGGATCCAGCGCCAAGACGCGGTCGTAGTCTTCAACGGCGCGCTCATATTCCTTCAAATGCTGGTAAGAGACGCCTCGCCAGTAAAACGAGTTGGCATCGTTGGGGTCGCGCTCGACCGCGTCCGTGAAGTCGGCGATGGCCGGCTCGTAGTCGCCGAGCATGTAGTAAGCAATCGCCCGGTTATAGTAGAGAGTAGCGTAATCAGGTTCAAGTTGAATACCCTGCGCGAACTCGACAATCGCCTCCTCGTATTCCTGGCGCGCAAAGTAGATGTTGCCCCGGCCCAGGTACGGCCAGGAAAGCGGCTCGTAACCCCGTGCGGCGGCGCGGGCATAGTCGGTCAACGCTTCGTCGTAAGCGCCCGCCTGTTCATGGTCGCGCCCGCGCAGGTAGTAATCCGCCGCGTCTAAGGTGACGACATCGACCAAATCACCGCCAAGACCGACGACCTCCATCTTCGCCAGGTACACATCGCCCAACACCGCCGTGCCGACCGCCGCCGGCGCAATCGCCGCCAGCAGCGCAAAGAGCATCGACAAGCAACCCCACTGCGACGTAACCTCCATTTGCACACCACCTTTTTGACACGTTCGCCTATAAGAAACTCACCACGGAATGCACAGTGACCACGGAGTCCTTCTCGGTTCTCCGTGCGCTATCCAGCCATGCACTCCGTGGTGATAGAGAAATATTAGAATTGATCAGCGCGGCTGAGACTCGCCCACATCCGGCGCGCGGCGGCGGTTATTCCACCTCGTCCTCTATGAGGGTCTCGTCTTCTTCCGGCGCGTCGTCCACCGCTCCCTCGACGCCCTCCAGGTCCTCCTCGACCACCTCTTCCGCCGCCTCGTCCGGCGGCGCGCTCTCCATTGCTACAGGCTCCGAGTCTTCCTGTATGACCACCTCCTCCTCCACCGGCGCCGGAATCGCCTCGTCGGTCTCAAACGCGGCAGGTTCTTCAGGCAGGTCGAGCGGCGGCGTCGGCGCCGCGAGCGCCGCTTCCATTTCGGCAAAGACCGCCGGGATATCGCCGCCCTTCATCGTAATGGTGCCCCGGATAAACGCGCCGTCTTCGGTAGAAATGGAACTGGCCTCAATATCGCCCCAGACGCGCCCGGTGCGAAGCAGTTGCACACGCTGCCCGCTGATATTGCCGCGCACCGCGCCGGCGACGGTCACGTTAGCCGCAGTCAAGTCGGCGGTGATGCGGGCGTGCTCACCGACGAGCGCGTTGCCGTCCAAAACAATCTCGCCCACAAAGTCGCCCTCCAGGCGCACGCTGCCGGGGCTGTGCAGCGCGCCGCGAAACAAGGTGCCCGGCCCAAGCACCGTCTCGAACGACACCGACTGCGGCGATTGAAGTAGCGGTTGGGCCTGGTGGATGGTCTCTTCTGCATGTTCGTCTTCAGGCTGCTGCCTGCCACGTCCAAATATGCCCATTTGTGCCATGCTCCTACCATACAACCGATATGTGGTGAATATACTGAGGTTCAGGCACGCTGTCAATCCTGAATACTGGAGGGGACTTTTAGCCTGTGGTAGAATGCTGGTAGCCCGGCTCATCCAAGCGAGAAAAACGTGTCGGAATCCCACGAATCCCCAAACGTTTCTAGCGTCAACCCGGCGACGAAGCGCACCCACGCCCGCGAGCGCTACCAGCAAATCCGGGCGCCGGTTCTCATCGCCGCGCTCTTGATGATCCTCGCCGTCCTGGCGATGTTCGCATTGTTCACAGCAGCGCGCACGGCACAGTTTTCGATTGTGGCCGACACCCTGCTTTGTGTCTTTACGTTAGTGCCGTGTCTTGTCGGCGTGGTCATCATCTTGCTCATCAACACCGGGCTGGTGGTAGGCCTGGGCTATCTCAATGAAGGGCTGCCGCGCCCGTTCAAACGCCTGCAAGACGGCACAGCGCGCCTTGAGGCTTCCGTGACCTCCCTCGTGCGCAAGCCGGCCGGGTTGGTCATCAAGCTCAATGGGCAGATTGAACGCTGGGCGTACATGTCCCGGCTGGGACGCACAAGTGATTCGACCGACGTACAACACCAAGAGGAGAAGGCATGAGCACCGAAGTTGTGAATGCAGAGGTAAAGGCAATCGAGCAAGCAGCCGGCCCCAACGACGGGCGTCTTTATCTGCTTGGCGCCGCCGCCGGCCTGGTATTGGGCCTCATCGCGGTCTATCTGTTCGTCCGCGCCGCCGACGAGAAGATCGACACCGCGCGCCACGTAAAGACCGGCGAAGTTATCAAGCTCGCCATCGGCGTCATCACGCTGCTGCGGCAGGTCGCCTCGCTGCCCACCGGGTCGTGATGCGCCGGCGGCACTGCGATTAGATAGCACAACGCCCGGTGAATATAAGCACCGGGCGTTTTTTCAGTTCCTGTTCCAGGTGCCCCATGGGGGGTTCGAACCCCCGTTTCGGCCTTGAGAGGGCCGCGTCCTAGGCCTCTAGACGAATGGGGCCTTTGCCACCAGACACGGGAATTCTACCAGCGACTCCCGCTTTCGTCAAAATGTTTGGCGCCGCTCCCAGGCCTGTGCAAAGTCAGTAAATTGTTTACCTCACCCCCTAGTGCACGTCGGCGTAAATATACCTGTAGTAACACTTCCCCCCTATCCCCACCCCTTTCCCCCACAAGGGGGGAAAGGGGGCCAGAAGCGCCGTGCAGCGGCTCTGATTCCCCCT
>JAFGMM010000062.1 GCA_016927535.1 Anaerolineae bacterium | reverse complement strand
CCGGTTTGAAACCGGCCCTGGGCGGGTCTCAGACCCGCCCCTACCGCCCGGTTCGGCGCTCTTTTCCGGTTTCGCCAACGGTATCACGGCGTGGCGAGGGGGACAGAGGGGGTGAGGTTATCTTAGAGAAATTAGAGAAACATCAGAATGAATCAGATCTTCGGGCGGCAGCTCTGCACTACGGTGCAGTCGCCGGGTTGGCATAGGGACGGCTGCGTAGCGCGAAACCCGCCCCCGTCTACGCGAGAAATCAACACCACACCACCGTATTCTGTGGCGTCACCCGACTCTACTTCACCATCTTTAAATACATCCGCGCCCGCTCGATATCCTGCTCGATCTGCGCCGCCAGCGAATCCACGAACTCGAAGCGATGTTCGCCGCGCAGCCGGGTCACGAACTCAAAGACAAGCTGCTGTCCGTACAAATCACCGTCGAAGTCGAGCAGGTGCACCTCCACCGTGGGAGTGCCGTCATCGTCGAACGTAGGCCGCACGCCGATGTTCGTCACCGCCGGGTGGCGCTCGCCGCCGATCCAGGCCCAGCCCGCATAGACTCCCCTGGCGGGCAGCACTTGCTCGCCCCATACCTGGACATTGGCGGTCGGGAAGCCAACCGTGCGCCCCCGGCGCATCCCTTCGGCTACCGGCCCTTCCACCTTGTACCAGCGCCCCAGGTCGCGCGCGGCCTGCTCGACCGCGCCCCAGCGCAGCGCCTCGCGGATGCTCGAACTGCTGATCTTCTGGTCGTCGTCCTCGGCGTTCAACATCTCGATCACGCGCACGGTGAATCCGCGCTCTTCGCCCAGCCGGGTGAGAAAGGGCACATCGCCCTCGCGCTTATAGCCCAGCGCAAAGTCGGCCCCCACCCACAGCGAACGCATATGCAAATGCTGCACCAACCCGTCGATGAAGACCGCCGCGCGGGTATGGCGCAGCGCTTCGTCGAAGGGCTGTGTAATTACCAGGTCAACGCCCAGCCCGCCCAGCAGCGCCGCGCGATCCTCCGGCGTGGTTAGGTAAAAGCGCCCGCGCGTCTTCTTGATAACCCGCGCCGGGTGCGGGAAAAACGTCAGCACCACCGAGCGCTCGCGCTGGGCGCGCGCCTGGCGCACCTGTTTGATGATGAGGTCCTGGTGGCCCCGGTGAACACCGTCAAAGTTGCCAATCGTCACGATGGAGGAGGCGTCGAGTTGAACTTCGGTTAAGTTATGGACGTGTCTCATATATGCCCTGTATCCGGCAGCGCCGCGCGTCAAACCCGCTCCATCATGACACTTCTTAGGGGATAATGCAATAAATCAGGTGTTAAATACCTTAATCGGGTGCCACACGCCCGCGCCGAGGTCGGCCTGCATCACCGCCACGAACCGCCCGTCGGGCGTATAAGCGCGCGCCAGGCCGCTGGCGCCGAGCGGAGCAGGGACGTCACGCCCGTTCGTGATGCGCTTTGCACTCTCACCGTCCAGGCGAACCGCCGGCTTGTCCTTCAACGCCAGGTCGGCCGGCAGCAGGTAATCGCGCCAACTCCCGGCCTCGAACGCCGCCTGGAGCGTCTCAAGCGACACCGCATCCTCAACCCTAAACTGCCCGCTCGCCAGCCGCCGCAGCCCGGCCAGGTGCGCGCCCGTGCCCAACGCCTGTCCCAGGTCGTGCGCCAGGGTGCGGACGTAGGTCCCGGCGGAACAAGTAACCTCCAGCGTGAAGGCCGGCGGCTCCCACTCGCTCAGCGCCAGCGACGCGATGTTCACCCAGCGCGGCTCCCGCTCGATCTCCTTGCCCTGGCGCGCCAGACGATACAGGGGCGTCCCCTGGTGCTTGACCGCCGAATACATAGGCGGCGCCTGCTCGACCTCGCCCCGGAAGGCATCGAGCGCCGCCTCGACCGCCGCGCAGTCCACGTCCACCGGGCGCACCGCGACGGTCGCGCCCTCGGCGTCGTAGGTATCGGTCGTGACGCCGAGCACCACCCGCGCGCGGTACACCTTCATCGAATCGACCAGGTACTCGGTGAGGCGCGTCGCCTGGCCCATGCACACCACCAACACGCCGGTCGCCAGGGGATCGAGCGTGCCGGCGTGCCCCACACGCCGGATGCCGGCACCGCGCCGGACCCTGGCGACCACATCGTGCGAGGTCAGTCCACCGGGCTTGTCCACGTTGAGAATACCAAACGCGCCGGCTGCCATTGATAACCCCTTCGCCTTATGGAGAAACTAAATAAACAACATAGAACTTACCTCACCCCACGCGGCAGGCCGCAGCCCTCTCCACGCCGTGATACCGTTGGCGAAACCGGAAAAGAGCGCCGAACCGGGCGGTAGGGGCGGGTCTGAGACCCGCCCAGGGCCGGTTTGAAACCGGCCCCTACCATTCGCCAACAACACCACCGGTGGAGAGGGACTTAAGAACCGCCAATCCGCCGGGATTCTCCCCCTCTCCATCCCAATGCCGGGGGGTGAGGTGATTATCTGCCGTCTAGTCGATTTATCCATTAAGTTTGCGCGCTCACCAATGCCTTGAGCGCCGGGACCAACCGGCTGATTGCCGCCTCCAGCGGCCCGTCGATCTCCGCGCCGGAGGCCTGCGGGTGGCCGCCGCCTTGCCCGTGCAGCGGCGCACCCTCCGCAAAGAGAACCGTCAGGTTAACCGGCGGCTTGGAGCGCATACTGATGTCGATCCGGCGGTTTGCCATCTCGGTAAAGAACACGCCCACAGCAGCCTCCTCGACCGAATTGAGCAGGGTCGAAAAATTGCGCGGCGCGGCGCTCATCGCGCCGCCGTCGGTAGCACGCCACGCTTCGAGCGATAGCGCCGACCATGCCACGCCGTCCTCGAACCGCACGTCGCCCAGCGCCCTGCCGAGGATGGCAAGATCATGGAACTGCTTGCGCTCCATCGCCATCTGCACAACCTCCGGCAGCGATACGCCGATATCCATCAAAGTAATCGCCGCCCTGAGCACACGCTGATCGACGTTCGGCGTCTTGAAGCTGCGCGTATCGGTCACCAGGCCGGTGAGGAGACAGGTTGCCGTGTTCAAATCGAAGTCAAAGCCCATCCGTCCCAACAGCTCAAACACCACCTCCGCCGCAGCCACCCGGTCGGGTCGCACCAGATTCACCGCGCCAAAGCGCGTGTTGGTAACGTGGTGGTCGATGTTGATGATCGGAACCCCCAACTCGACCGCCTGCTTGTATAGTTTACCGCCGCGCCGCGCATCCGAACAATCGACCACCACGACGGTATCGGCCTCAAGCCCGGCCAGATCGGTCACCACCTCCGCGCTGCCCGGCAAGAAATCCAGCGGCCAGGGCGCACCGTCCCGGCAGGCCGGCGTGACCCGCTTGCCCATGCCGCGCAGCGCCCAGGTCAGGCCGAGCATAGTGCCGATGGCATCGCCGTCGGGATCGTAGTGACAGATAACAATCAAAGTCCGGGCGGCCTCCAACTGCGCAAGGGTCGCCCTTATATCATCCTCCATCGGCACCTCGTCACCTCATTACATCGTACAGACGCTTTGAGCGTTGACCTCACCCCCCGCTGCGCTGCGCGCCTTCCCCCCTCTCCTTTGAAAATAAGCTTTTACCTCACCCCCGCCGCGCTTCGCGCGTCTTCCCCCTCTCCATCCAATGGAGAGGGGGAT
>JAFGMM010000061.1 GCA_016927535.1 Anaerolineae bacterium | reverse complement strand
CCCCAACCCTCTGCGTAGCGCCCCACAAGGGGGGAAGGGGGGCCAGAAGCGCCGTACAGCGGCTCTGATTCCCCCTCTCCCCTTGTGGGAGAGGGGGCTAGGGGGTGAGGGGAAAACCGGCGGCCTACTTCCGCCGCACTGTACTAGTCCCTTTGGGCGCTTTGAACAGCCTGTAATTACCATAAGGATATATCATGAAAAAAGTACCCCTCGGCAGCACCGGCATTGACGTAAGTATTCTGTGCCTGGGCGCCATGCACCTCGGCAGTAAGGAGGATGAGGCGACCTCCGTGCGTCTGCTCGACCAGTACGTTGAAGCGGGCGGCTCGTTCATCGACACGGCGAACATCTACGCATACTGGATACCCGGCAGCAAAGGCGGCGAAAGCGAGCATCTGTTGGGTAAATGGATGAAGCAGCGCGGCAACCGTGACCGGCTTTTCATCGCCAGCAAGGTTGGCTTTGAAGTGCCGGCGGAGGGCGTCGCGCGCAGCACCTCGGCGCAGCTCGTCGTCGCCGAGTGCGAAAAGAGCCTCAAGCGCATGGGCGTAGAGACCATCGACCTCTACTACGCGCACAACGACGACCGCAACACACCGGTCGAAGAAACCTTGGAAGCGTTCCACAAGCTGAAGAAAGAAGGCAAGGTGCGCTTCATCGGCGCGAGCAACTTCCGCGCGTGGCGGCTGGAGCAGGCGCGCTGGGTGAGCAATACGAAAGGATGGGCCGAGTACTGCTGCATCCAGCAGCGCTACACTTACCTGCGCCCCAACCCCGGCGCCGACTTCTCGCCGCAGGTCGCGTTAAACGACGACCTGCTCGACTACTGCGCCAACCGCGCTATCACGCTGCTGGCATACTCGCCGCTGCTGGGCGGCGCCTACACGCGCAAGGACAAAACGCTCACCGCGCAGTACGCCGGCCCGGACGCCGACGCGCGCCTGGCGGCGCTTAATGCAATCGCACAGGAAGTGGACGCGACGCCCAACCAGGTCATTCTGGCGTGGATGATGCACAGCGACCCGGTCGTTGTCCCGGTCATGGCTGCCAGCGCCGAGGCGCAAATGCAAGAGAATCTGGGCGCGCTGGCGGTGACGCTCCGCGCCGAGCAGATGGCGCGCCTCAACGCAGCCGGCGCCTGATCAACCTATACGAACAGATAGTACCAACGTCCCGGCCAAACCGTGGCCGGGACGTTTGTGTTTCCATTCAGAAAGAGCGATAATAGTCTTATGTTTTGTCATAACTGCGGCCATACGAACCCGGATGACCACAACTTCTGCTCGCAATGCGGCGAAGATTTGCGCGTGCTGCGAGGCAACCGGCGCTGGCGAGAGCGTGCGGAAACACCCGAATCCCAACATGAGGCCGATATGTACGAAGTCAGCGATGCGATGGGGCAAACGCTGCGCAGGCGCCTGCTCGCAGCCGATGTGCCCAAAAGTAAAGAAGATCTTCAGCTGTGGCTGGCGTTTTGCCAGGAGCGCGACCTCGCGCCTAACCTGGTGGGAACGCGGTTAGCCGGTATGAACTTGCAAAACGTCAACTTGGCGGACGTGGATTTTCGCACTGCCGATTTGACCGACGCGCACTTGCAGAGTGCCAATTTAGCGGGCGCTAATCTGAGCGGCGCCAATCTGCAAGGGGCGGACCTGAGCAAGGCCAACCTGAGCGGTGCGAACCTGGAAGCCGCCGACCTGCACCGCGCCAACCTGTACGGCGCGGATTTGAGCTGGGCCTATTTGCGCGGCGCACAGGCCAGCGGTGCGGACCTGAGCGGCGCCAATCTCTACAGCGCCAACCTCTACAACGCCAATCTCTACGGCGCTAACGTAAGCGGTGCTAATCTCAACGGCGCGAACCTGCGCGGGGCGATCTTATACGGCGCGGTGCTCTACGGCGCCGACCTGAGCGGGGCGGCGCTGACCGGGGCGATTCTCTATTGGGCGCAGTTGGGCGAGGCCAAGCTCAGCGACGCCGAACTAAGCGAGGCCGGGCTGAGCAGCGCGGATTTGCGCTGGGCCAATTTGCACATGGCGAACCTCAGCGGCGCGGACCTGCGCGGCGCGTTCCTCGAAGGCGCGAACCTGATCGACGCCGACCTGAATCAAGCCGACCTGGACCGCGCCGACCTGAGCGGCGCACGCTTCAACGACCAGACGCGCCTGCCCGACAACACCAAATGGGAACCCAGCATCAACATGACCCGCTTCACCGCCTCCGATTTCCCGGTCTTCTGGCGCGCCGACGAGCCGCAAAAGCCACTGCGCCGCCGCAAGAACGGCGACGAGTGACCATAGGCAGAGATCAAGGTTTCTCTATCTTTGACATTCGCGTTATTCGCGGTTAGAAGCCCATGATGCGCCACAGCGGGCGGCGTTCGTCCAGGCGATGCAGGCCGGCGTCGAGCGCCATCTGCCGGGCCGCCGTTACCTCGTCAGGGCGCACGGCGCGATTAAGCGGCGCGGCGTCCGGCCCGGTGACGCGCCACGCCGGGCGGTACTGGTCCATCACGTTGACGTAGGTATCGCGCGAGATTTCCTCCGCCAGGAAGCGCATCACCTCGGCAGTCCCTGCCAGGTCCTCCGGCATGACCAAGTGCCGCACCAGCAATCCCCGCAGTGCAACGCCGCGTCTATCCAACACCAGGTCACCCACCTGCCGGTGCATCTCCCGGACGGCGGCAAAGTTCACGGCGGGGTAGTTGGGCGCTTTAGAATACTTCTGCGCGATCTCGGCGTCGGCGTACTTCATGTCGGGCATGTAGAGGTCGATCACGCCGTCGAGCAGTTTCAGCGCGACCATCGAGTCGTAGCCGCCGGTGTTGTAAACCAGCGGGATGCTCAACCCGGCCTGTGCCGCGATGAGGGTCGCCGCCAGAATTTGCGCGACGACGTGGCTGGGCGAGACGAAGTTGATGTTATGGCAGCCGCGCTCCTGGAGTTCCAGCATCATCACGGCGATATCTTCGGGCGCGGCCGGCACGCCCGCGCCGCGCTGGCTGATGTCGTAGTTCTGGCAGAACTGGCACGCGAGGTTACACCGCGCGAAGAAGATCGTGCCGGAGCCGCGCGTCCCGCGCAGCGGGTCTTCCTCGCCCATGTGCGGGAAATAGCTCGACACGATGGCGTGCTCGCCGGTCTTGCAGTAGCCGAGTTCGCGCGTGCGGTCCACGCCGCAGCCGCGCGCGCACAGGTCGCACGCGCGCAGGTGTTCGTAAGCGGTGCGCACGCGCTCGATAAGTCCGCCGCTCTCAAGCAGCTTCCGGTACGCCGGTGCAAAGTCGCCGGTATTCATACCAAGAGTGTAGCATAACAGTGGCGCGGCAGACGATTCGGGCTTATGCTTGGCTCATGCGGATACGACGGGCGGCGGTCATTCTGAGCATAACGGTCCTGGCGATTTGCGGCGTGATGGCCCGCGCGCAAGACGCGGGCGGCGCGGTCACGGTGATCGACGCCTGGACCGAGATCCGATTCGGTGAGGCTATCGCGTTTATGATTGAGGTCGAAGCAGAAGCCGGCGTCGGCGCGGCGGAGGTGATCTTTCAAGAAAACGGCGCGGCGGAGGCGGTCGTGATTCCCGCCGTGTTCGAAGATGAGCCGGGCGGCGCGCACCGCGCCGCCGCTATACTCGACCTGACCCGGTACGCACTGACGCCCTTCGCGCGTGCGCTTTATACCTGGCGCATCACCGACCGGGCGGGCGGCGCCGTCGAGATCGACCAGCCGCCCCTGCAATACGACGACACGCGCTTCGACTGGCAGATGTACAACCGCGAAAACATCTATCTTTACGCTTACGACCGGCCCACCGCGCAGGTGCAGGCCGCGCTGAACCAGGCCATCATCGCCCAGACGCGCATCACGCAGCCGCTGCGCCTGACGATGCCGGCTTCTATCAACATCTATCTCTATAACGACGCCGCCGACCTGCGCAGCGCGCTAACCCTGCACGGGCGCGACGCCATCGAGGGCTACGCCGACCCCCGGCACAACGTCATCTTGCTGAGCGCGCCGCCCACCTACGCCGAGCTTGACCTGCGCCGCCAGCTCCCGCACGAACTGGCGCACATCTATATCGGCCACCACACCGAGGAGCAGGCGGTGCCGGCGTGGTTGGTGGAGGGGTTGGCGCTCTATTTCGAGGCGGAGCCGGATCCGGACCTGCGCGCGGTCTTCGAGGAGGCGGCGCAAAACGGCGCGCTCCACCCGCTGGAGGCGCTGTGCCCGGCCTTCCCGCTGGACCGGCAGGGCTTCGCGTTGGCGTATGCGCAGAGCTACGAGGTGGTGCGCTATATCGAACGGCGCTACGGTCCCGCCGGGCTGCGCAGCCTGCTAGACGCCTACAAAGAAGGCGCAAGCTGCCGGGGTGGGGTGGCGCAGGGGTTGGGCGTCGCGCTCGACGCGCTGGAGCATGACTGGCTGCTCGCGCTCGACGCCGGCGACTCGTCCGCCGACGGGCCGGCGCTGTGGCCGTGGCTGGTGCTGCTGTTCGTGTTCGCCGCCTGGCCGGCCGTCTTCTTGACCTTCACCCGGCGGCGGTGAAAGTTATCGGCATAGCGTCACACTTCTGACTTGATCCGTCTTCAAGCTTGAACTGCGCGTAACGCTATTTGCGTTATTGGCGTTATTCGCAGTTAGAATCTTGCCAGGAGGACCCACACATGCACATCGGATTGATTCCCCTCGACGAGCGGCCGGCCAACATGCGCTACCCGGCGATGATTGCACAGATCGCCGGGGTCGATTTGCACATGCCGCCGCTCGACCGGCTGAGCTACATGAAGCGCCCGGCAGACGGCGGCGCGCTGGTCGAATGGGTGCAGGATGCCGCCGCCGGCCTGGATGCTCTCATTGTTTCGTGCGAGATGCTGGGCTACGGCAGTTTGGTCGCCTCGCGCACGACAAACGAGCCGGCGGCGGCGATCCTGGCGCGCCTGGATGCGCTGCGCGCGGTGAAGCGCCGGTACCCCAACCTGTACATCGCCGGGGTTAATGTCATCACACGTATCTCTAACGCCAACGCCGCCGCCGAAGAACCGCCCTACTGGGAGAGGTTGGGCACGCGCTTTTACCGCTTCTCTCAACTGCTGGATCGGGCCGGCGACGCGGAGCTTACCGAACTTGCCGCGCTGCGCGCCGAACTGCCGGCGGAATACGCCGGTGACTTTTTACGGCGGCGGCTGCGCAACCATACGGTGAATCTGGCGGCGGTCCATCTGCTGGCGGAGGGGGTGTTTGACCTGCTGGCGCTCAGTTCCGACGATACCAGCCCTTACGGGCTGCCCTCGCGCGAGAAGCGCTGGCTGGCGGGGTGGGCCGAGTTGCTCGCGCCCGGCGACCGCCTGCTGATGTACCCCGGCGCCGACGAGGTGGGATGCGCGCTGCTGATGCGGCTGGTGAACCGGCGCCGGGGATATACGCCGCGCTTTTTGCCTTATTACGCGGTGCCGGGCGGCGAACAGATCGTCGCGCCGTATGAAGATGGGCCGATTATGCAGACCGTGGAGCGTCAAATCCGGGCGGTGGGCGGCGTCGTCGCGGAAGATGGCGATTACGACATCTGGCTCGCGGTGAACACGCCGGTCGAGCGGGGCGGCGAATGGCACCCCGCCCACGCCGCCGCCGAGCGCGCCGCGCGCCGCCCGCACCTGCAAAAGATGGTCGAGGCGATCCAGGCACATGGTGCAGTGCACACGGTCATCGCGGATGTGGCCTATCCCAACGGCGCCGACCCGGTGCTGATTGATCTACTGCGCGAACAAGTTGACCTGCCGGCGCTGGCAGCTTACGGAGGCTGGAACACGGCGGGTAACACAATCGGCGTGGCGTTGGCGCAGGGCTGCGCGGCGCATTTCGCCGAACGCGACGCCCAGCGCGCCGTGCAAGCGCGTTTCTTGCTCCATCGCTTCGTGGAGGACTGGGGTTACCAGCACGTGGTGCGTGCCCAGGTGCGCGAGTGGTTAATGGCGCAGACGGGCAATGATGAACCAGCGCCGGATCAACTGGACGACGTGCGTGCCTGGGTCGAAGCGCGTTTGCGAGCCTGCATCGACGAACTGCCCGGCTTCGCGGGGCGCTATCACATCGCGCCGGGCAGCGCGCGCCTGCCGTGGCAGCGCACCTTTGAGGTGGATTTCGACCTGTGCGAGGGTTAACCACAGAGACACAGAGCACACAGCGAGGTTAGCCTCTACGTGTGCTGTGCCTCCGTGGTGAGCCGGCCTGTAAATCAGAAGTCGAGTCGGTCGAAGCGCAGGTCTTCGCTAAAGAGGCTGGCCTCGTTGAGCGCGTCCTCGATCGACTCGATGAAGTCGTCGTCGGGCGCAGTTTCGAGCGCGGCTTCGAGCAGGTCGGTCGCCTCCGGGCCGCCGATTTGCCCCAGCGCCCAGACTGCAACCTCTTGCAGTTCGCGGTCGTCGGACAGCAGCAGATCGCCGAGCGCGGATACCGCATCTTGCAACTCTAACTCGCCGGCGGCGCGCGCCGCCTCGTAGAGGATCGGCGGCTCGTCGCTCTCCAATTCGTCCAGGACGATAGGACGCCAGCGCAGGTCGTACGAGCGCCCCATCGCAAAGAGCGCGCTGGCGCGCACCTCTACCACAGGATCGGCGTAGGCTTCTTCGATCCAGCCGGGGACGCCCGGATGCCCGCAGTTGGCGATCGCTTCGAGGGCGCGGCGGCGCACGTCGCGGTGCTCGTCCGCGCGCTCCAGGGTACCGGCAAGCGCCGCCTGCGCGCGTTTGGCAGCCTCCAGCGGGAACTGCTCCAGTTCGCCCATGAGGATAAAGCGTCCCAGGTCGATGGCGGCAGCCGCCCGTGCCTCGGCGGCGGGGTCGCCGTTGACCATGTGGAGCAGGTGGTCCATATACGCGACCGACTGGTTCTCCCACATCCCCTCGATGGCCGTGATGCGGACTTCTTCATCGGTGTCTTCGAGCGCAATCGCAAACACGCCCTCGAAATTCACATTGAAGTCGGCCTCGCTCAAATCGACGAGCTGGCGCGCCAACTGGCGGCGGCGCGCGACCGCGTAGTCCGGCCACGCGACGGCGAGTTGTTCGATCTCGGCGGCGGAAAGATTCGAGAGATTGCGAATCGCGGCGGCGGTCAGAGATGCGCCGGGATCGCGGAGCCTTTCAAGGGTTTGGGTAAAGTTCTCGTCTTGCCTGTTTTTTTGCTTCATTTCACACCGGGATGGGTCTACTTCTTCTCGTGGCGTATACTTGCGATTATACGAGTTTAGCGCCGGGTGTGTCTACCGGCAACCTGAAAGCTAAAAGCGGGTGGCCCCGCAGCGCGAGACCACCCGCCCTTATCGCCATCTCGGCGCATGAATTACGGCTGCCAGGTGACGGGCAACACCTGCGCATCGCCGTCGATAGTCAGCAAATCGGCAAACACCCAACCGGTCGAGATCTGGAGCCATGTGCTGTCGGGGTTGCGTCCAAACGCGATGGTCGGCGTATTCGCGACCAGCGAGCCGACAACAGAGAAATTGGTGCCGGGGCCGCCGCGAACGTTTATGCTGTCAGAAGAGACTACCTCAATCCCGTTTTCCAGCGAGGGCTCGGCTGCGTATACGACGAAATCGTCCTGGTAGATGTTCGGGCGGTACATCAGGCAAAGATTGGTGTCGCTCTGGCTGATGAGAAAGGGCAGCACGCCTTCTCCGGTGCCGCCGGCGAACAGACTGATGTCGAACTTGCCGTCGTAGACTATCCAGGGCACTTCGTAGATCGTGCCTTGATCCCCGACCAATTCGAAGTTGAGATAGTTCGCCTCGCAGCGCCCCGAGGCATCTTCTCCACATTCCATTTTGACCTGGATGACAATGTATTCCTCGCCCGGCCCGGCTTTATCGTTAAACATATTTTCACGATAAACCATCCGGTCCGCCGGGCGAATGACTCCCGTTATTTGTAGTGTAAATCTCTCGCCGGTAGCGGCAGGCCGACCGAAGGCGAAGGGGTCTTTGAGCGTCCCACTGCCCGGTGAGATGTCGAGCAGACCGCCTAGCGTCCCACTCCCTTTTGCCGCGCACTCTTCCTGAAGCGCCGCCAACGCCTCTTGAAGTGCTCCGACACTGGCTAGCGCGCTTTCCGTATCACCTGCTTCGGCCAAAGCTGCCTGGTGTGTCGCAGTGATCTGACTCACCTGTTCGGCAATATAATCAGGTGTACACCCGCCTTCCTGTGCTTCGGCATTGGCTGCTATTACGAAAACGCTAACCAAAGCCAAGACAACGAACACTCGCTTCATGGTAACCTCCTAAGGATATGCGAGTATGCAAAACAGGGCACAACCTGATTATAGCATTGCTACACATAAAAATAATATAACAAAACTATAACAAACTTTATCCTCCCAGCCGGACCTCCAGCACATCGCCCGTCTTCAACTCAAGCGGCTTGCCCGGCTCTACGACCACCGTACCCGCCGCGCTGCCGAAGTTCACGCGCGTGACGCTGCCGTTGACGCGCACCACCGCGCCGGCCAGTTTCTTGTTCTCCGGCCAAGCCAGCCGCAGCGACTCCAGCCGCAGCGCGCCATATTCCAACTCGAGCCGTGCGCTGATGCGCGTCTCGTCCTGCTCGTAGACTAGGCGGCCCCAGGCATCGCCGGCCACGAAGAAGCACTTCAGGTCGTCTGGGTTGAGCCGGGGCATCAGCGCCAGCGCCGCGTGTATTGCGTCGTAGTGCACCCCCGACGCCGCCTCCAACAGCAGCCAGCTGCTCATCGGGCGCACGTAGTGGTCGCCGCACTCGACCTCGTTCCACGGGCTGCGGCGCGTGCCGTCGTAGCGGGCGCGCACCCCGGCGATGACCTTCAACGCCTCGTCGATCATCCCCTCGTAGAGCAGCAGCCCGGCCACCTCGTACTCGATGCCGGTCCAGATTTCGTCGCTGTAGAGCGTGGGGACTTCGGGTTTGCCGCCGCCCGGCCAGGTGCAGACGATCAGGCCGGCGTCGGCGTCATCGGCGAAGATGCGCGGGATCTGTACGTGCCCTTCGAGCCGGTCGCGCCAGTTGTAATGCATCATCGACTTGAGCGCCTGCCGGATGTGCTCCTTCGGCAACACGTAGCCCAGCCCCAGCGCGTGCGCCCACCACTGCCCGAATAACTGGTCGGCGTGGCAGCCGATGCCCCACTGGTATTGCGTGTGCACCGAGAGATTGACATCCTGGTGCCAGTACTCGCCGTTCCACACCGCCGCGTCGAGATTCTGGCGCCCGGCCTCGAAGCGCTCGCGGTATTTGTCGGCCAGTTCGTCCTGGCCCTGCCGGCGCGCCATCTCCTCTGCCGCGCGCAGCGCCGCCAGGTACAGCGAGCCGATGAATGTGTTCGGCCCGAAGACGCTGATATCGTAAGTATTCGGCTGCTCGCCGCGTATCACGCCGTCGCCGCTCACGTCGAACTCGGCCATGAGGTAATCCATGAGCTGCGTGATCTCCGGCCACACCGAGTCGAACCACGCGCGGCCGGCGCCGCGCAGCACCTCGCGGTAAGCCTTCAGCACCTCGCCCAACATACCGTCGAGCGCCGGCTTATCCGGCCCGCCGATGGACATCTCCCAGGCGCGCGGCAGGTAGGTCGGCAGTACGGTGCGGTGCGGGATGTAGCCGGACGGGTGCATCTGGATGTTCAGATCGACATCGCGCATGGTGCGCTCCAGGCTTGGGAAGAGCGCCGCCACCGTCATTTCGTAGTTCCAGACGTGCGTGCAGTCCATCGGGCAGCAGCCCTTGTCGCCGGTGCAGTGCGGCGTGCTCGCGCCGCAGCAGCCCTCGAAGCCGTGAAACTCGCCGTTCTCCAGCCACATGCAGGTAGGCGTGCGGATGGTGCTGATCTGCGAGCCGGCGGCGTCGAGCAGGGGCGCGGGCAGCGTGCTGTTGTAGAACGTATCGCGGAAGGCGCGCGTCAGCTCAGAGAGGCGCTCGCCCGCGTCGCGGACGTATTCCGCCACCGCCAGCGCGCTCTTGAAGCGATTGTTATACGCATTGCCCAGCCAGAACAGACTCTTTTGGTCGCCGAAGCCCAGCAGGTAATGCTGGTCCCAGTTGACGTAGCGGTTCGGGAAGTGCCAGGCCAGCACAAACTGCACGGTGCGGCTCGCGCCCGGCGCGACGCGCACCTTGCACGCAATCGCGCCGTTGGACGTGGCGCCTTCCGCCTCCTGCACGCCCTCGCCCGGCGGGGTCGCAACGAGCAGACCGTCGTGCGAGAAGTCATTCCACAAGCGGTCAACGTCGGTCCACGACGGCACGACGCCGATAATCGCATCGTCCGGCGCGCCGTGGCGCAGCGCCAGCGCCAGCCCGCCGTAAAGCGGATGGTGGGCGGGCAGGGTCGGGTTGGTCATGTGCAGCGCGGTCAAATCACGCAGCGAGGCGACGGCGTTGCAGTTGCCGCCGTAGCCGGGGTTATACACGCCGTCGATGGCGCTGTGCCCGTCCCAGCCGACCGCGTTTTGCAGGGTCGCCAGGAAGCTCACATCGACCGGGCGCTCTTTATCCGGGTTGTGCGCGGTGAAGTTGAACAGCACCGCCGGGAGACCCGACGCCTCCGGGTTCAGCGGCACGAACGGCGAGAACGCCTCCAGCTTCACGTGCGCCGGCAGCGCCTCGTCCAAGTATTCCAGTTCGGCGATGGGGTACGCGCCGGTGAAGCGAATCGCCGGGATGCCCGGCAGCCGGGCGAGCAGCCGCCGCGCGCCCTCCGGCACCATGTGGTCGTTGACGCTCGCCGACGGCGTAAAGTCCGCGTCGTCGTAGAGCGCGTCGCTCATCAGGACCCGCGCCGCCCGCGCCCCGGCGCGGCTGGCCCACACGGCAAAGAAACTCAACGGCACATGCGCCAGGTGATCGACCGTGTTCGCAAGCTGCCACTGGCGCAGGCCGCCGTCGCCGCACAGCGCCACACAGCCTGCCCCGATACCGCCCATCGGCATCGCTGCCGCGCGGAGCGCCGCGCCCTCGTATACTATGCCCGACATGTCTTGTATGCTCCTCGTATGCTTTGAAGAAAATGGCTGACTCTAATTATACGCGCCGTTTCACCGACCGGCATCGCGCAGGTCCGGCACCGCCAATAAATTGTGTGCGTGATCGACCAGGAAGCTTTGCAGCGTGCTCGGCGAAATGCGCAGCGCGCGAATCGTATCGCGGTCCAGCATCACTTCGTAGGGGATGTACTCGCCGTGCGAGGGGTCAAGCTCCGGGCCACAGCGCGCGTCCATGTCATAGTCGATGAGACGGCACAGAAAGAACCACTGCTCGACGATTTCGTAATACGACTCGAACCGCGACTTGAACAACAGCTTGAGGATATCGACGCGCCCGCCGATTTCCTCGCGCACCTCGCGGTGCAGCGCCGCTTCCAGGCTCGCATCGCCCGGCTCGACGCCGCCGCCCGGCGTCGCCCAGTAGACCGGGCGGTCAGACCGCACCCGCTTGAATAGCCACAGCCGGTCATCTTGAGTAAGAATGACCGCGCGCACCCGCCGGTTAACTTCCATGCCCCTACTCCGACCTTCGCGTCCTCGCCCGGCTGATCTCGTAGACCACCACGACCACCGCGCCTGCCGCCGCGCCCAGCACGCCGGCCAGGACCGCGATAAAGACGGTGTTGGTCGCGCCGTCCGGCACCACCGTCACCAGCATCATCCCCAGCATGATGACGACCGCGATGTAGCGCAGCGACTTCTTCGCTTTGTCCAGCACGACCGGCGCAAAACCGGGCGCGGCGGCCTCCGCGTCCTCGATATCGGTCAGCACCTCGTCGATGTCGAGGTACAGCGGTCGCCGTCCGTCGCTTGGCGGATGGGTCGCGCGCCACCGGCGGTTGAACTCGGCAAGCTCGCGCTGCACAAACGCCGCCAGGACCGCCGCAAAGCTCACCACTGCCGCGATGATGTCGATGGCTTGCATGATGGGATTCTAATGCCTCTCACTGCGTTCTGCCGCGCACTTCTAGGATGGCGGCAACCCCCACCGCGACCGCTGTCCCGGCGAGCGCCGCGCCGACGGTAAAAATAGTAGTCACGACCGGGCCAAACGGCAACACCTGCCCGATGACCGGACTCACGACCAGCACGAGCATCAAAAAGCCGGACGCCCGTTTTGCCATCGACACGAACTTCGCGCGGGGGCTTCGGCGCGCGGCGCGCTGGTACTCGGCGGCGCGCAGGATCGTGTCGATCTCGACGTATACGGAGGCGCCGCGCGTCTCGCGGTGCCGGTCCCAGCGCACCTGGATTTCCGTCCATTGGAGGTTGAGGAAGGCGAAGACCGCAATAATGAGCGCGGCGATGAGAATGAGGGCATCGGCAAGGCCCGGCGTCATCATTCCCTCAGCGCCAGATACAGCGTCCGAATCTCGTAGGGCGCGAAGTCAAGCGTGACTTCGCCGCCGGCCAGCTCGAGCGCGGTCTCGGCCGGCGCCTCCGCCAGGTCCGCCGGGTAGACCGCGCGCACCGCCTCCCCTGACCGGAAGCGCACGCCCGGCTTGGGCGCGGCGCGCTTGTTCACCAGGCGCAGGATCACCGCGTGACCCACGCCGGCGGGCTTGAGCGCGCTCCATTCGATATCGGGATCGGAGATCGCCATCGTGCCCACGGCGGAGCCATCGCCGGGCTGCGCCGCCTGCCGCACCAAAGACGGCGTCTGGTACGCCGCCAGCCGGTCCCACAGCGACGCCGATTCGACCGGCTCCGGCAGCACCGCGATGCTGTAATCGAAGGTGTGCACGCCCGGAAGCTGCGCATCCGGCACGCTCAGCGAAGGCCCGACCGCGCCGGCCGGGCGCGTCTCCAAGTCGTGGCGCGCGAAGTCGCCGACGCAGCGCAGCAGCGTCAACCAGAGCGCCGTGCCGCCGTCCGCGTGGTCGGGCACCGCCTCCACCTCGCGCAGGCCGCGCGCCATGAGCAAAAATGTGTTCTGCCCGTCGCCGAGCGCCGCAAAACCGTTAAACGGCTGCGTGGGCTGCGGCAGTTCCGCCCAGGTCTTGTCGGCAGGCGGCAGCGCAATCGGGCGCCGGACCAGCTCGAAATGGCCGTCGCACCACAATTGAGCGGTCTCGACCGGCGTAAGCATGCCCACGCGCAGCCGGTGATCGCGCATGCGGTTGCGCAGCCGGGTCGTGAAATCCACGCGGTCCACGCCGGCGTAGAGCTTGACGACCGTTTCGAGGACGAGCGTCGCGGTTTCGGTGTGGCGGTGCAGCCGGTCGGCGGCCAGGCGGACCGGCACATCATACTGATAGCGGATGCGCCACGCCGCATAAACCGGCCCCGCCGCGATGACCTCGGCCTTCGCCGCTGCCGGGCCATCGATGGGTGGGTCAGCCGGCAGCGGGCAGAAGTCGAACAGGTCGCCTTTGTCGCCGGCGTCGCTGAAGATGTTCAGCGGGCCGAAGCGCCGCCCGGAGCGCCGGTCGAACAGGCGCAGCGCTTCGCCGTCCCAGGTCAGGCGGTAGAAAGCGTTGGTGAGCATCCGGTCGTCGGCGGTGAGCGCTTCGGAGCCGGCGTCCGGGCCGCTGCGCAGCAGCGTAAACACCGAGACCTGCCCCGGCGCGACATTTTGCTGCGCGAACGTGATCTCGTGCGCGTGGCCGCGCGTGTAGCGCAGGAGCACCTCGCGCACGTCCGGGTGCGCCTCCAGGAAGGCGCGCGCTGCCGGCAGGAGGTCCAGGCCGGGATTCGGCTGCTCGCCCAGGATGAGCGTCAGCACCGCCGCCTCGTCATGCCGGCGAAAGTGCCCGCGCTGCGTGTGTAGACCCATGAACGGCTCCAACGGGCGCAGCGGGTCGAGCCGGGCAAGCAACGCTTCGGGCGTGAATGCCTGGGTGAATAGATCATCTTCGCCCAGGTACTCAAGCTGTACATCGACCTCTGCGCCGTGCGCATCGCGCAGCACCGCGCCCTGGACGCGCGCATCGGTGTAGACCGTGCCGGTGCAGATTTCGGCAGGGCGCGGCCCTATGGGATTGAACGCCGCCACCTGCGCGAGCGCCGGCGCCGCCGGTGCCGGCGCCGGCCAGCGCGCCGCGAGCGCCGCGAGATATTCGTCTACGAGCAGGTCCATCAACTGGCCGGCGCGGTGGTGGCGCTGGTCGATATCGTACTGCACGTCGTCGTGGGTCGCGCCCGCGATGGCCGGCTGGCCCTGGCTGCGCAGCAGCAGGTTCCAGATGCGCCCGTGCTGGCGCAGGTCGGGCGCGAAGCCGTTGAGCCGGCACCACGCCGCCAGCGGCTCGACGCGCGCTTCCATCAGGCGGGTCGCCTCGTAGTCGCGCACCTTGGCGGGAATCCGCGCCGAGACCAGGCCCACCCCCAGCGGCGCGCGCCGCGAGTCGCGCAGTTCGCCCACATGCACGGCCAGGGTGCCGGCGTCCAGGCCGGCGCGCACCCGCTCCAGGTAGTCCGCCAGCCCGCCGATTTCCCAGGTATAATGCTGCTCCGGGCCGGCCTGGACCGAATCGCCCTCGACGAAAGAGGGCGCGACCAGCTTGCGCTGCAACAGTCGTTCGAGCGCGGCGGGGAGTTCGAGCGGCGGGAATAAATGCTCGCCGCCGGCGAGCACCAGCACGTCCGGCGCGCTCTGCCATGCCGCTTGCGCTTCGATGATCCGGCGCAGGCGTTCGGCGAGCCGGCCAACGTCGAGGGGCAGCCGCTTACCCGGCTCGCAGCCAAAGGGCGCGTAGACTGCCAGCACCCGCGAGCCGTCGGGCGCTTGCCACCAGAACTCGGCGCGCGTGACCGCCGCCGGCACGCCGCGCCACACCAGCGCCGCATCCATGCCGAAGCCTTGCAGGATTTGCGGCATCTGCCCGACGCACCCGAACGCATCGACCAGGTAGGCGACGGGTTCGGCGGTGCTGCCCAGACGACCGGCGTCTTCTAAACCGCGCGCCAGGTTGCGGACCAGGCTTTCCTGTGAGACGAGGAAAGGATGCGGCAGCACGTGCCACGGCCCCACGTCGAGCCGCCCGGCTTCGACCAACGCGAGCAGGCGGTCGTGGTTTTCGGGGCGCGCGGCTAGGTAGTCGAGCGCGAGGGCGGTCTGCCCGTCGAGGGTAAAGTGTGGCATCCCGCCGGGCGCTTCCATTGTGTCGAGCAGATCGTCGATGGCGAGCACAAGACGCCGGCGCAGATGTTCAAACCGCGCATAGCCTTCGCGGTCCCAGCGCACATGGGGCACGATCACAAGATGGTAGTCCACACACTCTCCTGACAGCAATCACCACGGAGACACCGAGTCGGGAAACCCTCCGTGCCGCCGCAGCGAAACATTCTGACTGTATTTTATCTTACCCGCCGGCGAGCAGCGCTTCGACCGCCGACTGCCGGGGCAGCGCCGGCTGCGCGCCTACCTTTGTCGCGGTGAGGGCGCCGACTGCGTTGCCGTAGCGCACCGCCCTTTGCAGATCGTCGGGGTCGCGCGCCAGCGCCACCGCCAGGCCGGCGTTAAAGCCATCGCCGGCGCCCGTCGTATCGACCGGGGTAACCTCGAAGCCGGGCACGGTCACCGCTCCGCCGGGGCCGGCCGCCAGCGCGCCCTCGGCGCCCAGCGTCATTACCACCACCTCGATGCCGTGCCGGCGCAGGATTTGCGCGACCTCGGCGCGCGGTGTGGGATCGTCGGGCGGCAGCCCGGCAAGGCGGCGCGCCTCGCCGGCGTTGGGGGTAAGCACATCGACAAAGCTCAGAAGTTCGGGCGAAAGCGTGGTCGCCGGGGCGGGATTCAAGATCACCTGCACCCCCTGGCGCCGGGCGATGCGCGCCGCCGCCGCGACCGTATCGAGCGGGATTTCGAGTTGCAGCAGCATCACGTCGGCTTTGGCGATGAGCGCCTCGGCAGCCTCGACGTCGGCAGGGCTGAGGCGGCTGTTTGCGCCCGGCGCGACTGCAATGCTGTTCTCGGCCTTCGAATCGACTATGATGAGCGCCACCCCGGAGGGCGCGCCGGGGTCGCGGATGATGGCGTCGGTGTTGATGCCCTCCGCCTTGTAACCTTCCAATGCTTTATCCCCGAATATGTCGGCGCCCAGACGCGCAATGAACGCCACTTCTGCGCCAAGCCGGGCCGCCGAGACCGCCTGGTTAGCACCTTTGCCGCCGGCGGCTGTGACGAATTCGCCCCCCAGTACGGTCTCACCCGGTTGGGGGATGTGGTCGCAGCGCACGATCATATCGGTGTTGGCGCTGCCAACGACAACGACACGGTTTGTCATTTGCCCATGCTCCTTAGCAGTTTGCTCAAATTCAGCGAGGCGGCGCCGCATATAAACATAAATGGACAATAAAGAGGCGCAGCGCCGGCCCTCGACCGCGCATGGCGATGCGCGGCAGCCGGCCCGTATAAATGAGTGAATGCACGTTATGATAGTAGAAATTAATCCGAAACGACAATTACTGCAAGAGATGGGGAGTGATGGGTGATGAGGAGAAGCGACAGAGGCGGTCGTGCCCCTGATTTATTAGGCAAGGCTTGTGCAAAGTCCAGAACCTCACCCCCTACCCCCCTCTCCTTTGAAAATAAGCTTTTACCTCACCCCCGCCGCGCTTCGCGCGTCTTCCCCCTCTCCATCCAATGGAGAGGGGGAT
>JAFGMM010000060.1 GCA_016927535.1 Anaerolineae bacterium | reverse complement strand
TTCCCCCTCTCCCCGGCGTGGGAGAGGGGGCCAGGGGGTGAGGGGGAGAATTGGCATTGTCAATCATCGTCTTGACCAACACAAAATATCCTAAAGTTTAGGGGGCGCACACGGCAGAAATCGCTTGACCTTTGTGCATTCTTCGTATAATATATGCACGCTTAGTCTGATATTCGCATCTAAAGGAACACTTTCATGCTGACAGCGCACACAAACACCGCCTGGCCCGGTCGGATAGAAATTCTATACTTTGGCCGGCGCTCCACCGAGCCGGCGCGGTATAATGGGCTTTTGTATGCTGAATTCTTTAGGGGGTAAGCCACACAATGCAGAACGAAAAAGCAATCGAGGTTTCAAGCGTTAGCAAGAGCTTCGGCGCGACGCTGGCTGTTGATAACGTGTCATTCGATATTCAGCGCGGCGAAATCTTCGCCATGCTGGGGCCGAACGGCGCCGGCAAGACGACGACGATCCGTATGGTGTTGGATATTCTCAAACCGGACGCCGGCGCCATCCGGGTGCTGGGTGGGCGGCTGGACGAGGCAAAGAAAGACCGCATCGGCTACTTGCCGGAGGAGCGCGGTCTGTATCGTGATGTAAAAGTAGTGGAGTGCCTGGCCTACCTGGGCCAGCTCAAAGGCATGTCCGGCGCCGACTCCAGGCGCAAGGCCGGCGAACTGCTCGAACGAGTCGAACTGGCCGACGTGGCCGATAAAAAGGTCAGCGAGCTGAGCCGGGGCATGCAGCAAAAAGTCCAGTTCGCCGCGACTCTCATCCACGAGCCGGACCTTATCATCATCGACGAACCCTTCTCCGGCCTGGACCCGGTGAACACTTTGCTGATAAAAGACCTGCTCTACGAGACGCGCGACCGTGGCACGACCATCGTGATGAGCACCCACCAGATGCACCAGATCGAGGAGATGGCCGACCGCCTGTTCATGATTCATCACGGCCACCGCGTGCTCTACGGCACGGTCGAGGAAGTGCGCAGCCAGTTCGCGCTGCACGCCATCGAGGTAGAAGGCGCCGGCGATTGGTCCACCGTGCCGGGCGTGGCGCGCGTAGCGGCTGCGGAAAACGGGCGCGAATACACCCTGACCCTGGAGGACGGCGTGACGACCGACGACATCATGCGCGCGCTCGCCAACAGCCCCGATCACCATGTCCGGCGGCTCGAAGAAGCCATCCCGTCGCTCAACGAAGTCTTTATCAAGGTCGTTCGGGAGATGGGCGAAGACCTGAACGGAGACAACCATGCGTAAAATCTGGTTGATCGCACGGCACGAATACCTGCACAACTTAAAAAAGCGTTCGTTTCTGCTCAGCGCGTTCGGCCTCCCGATCGTCATGGTTGCAATCATGGTGCTCAGCGTCGCGCTGAGCGAGGAGACCTTTACTTCGACCGGCAAGCTGGGCAGCATCGGCTTCACCGACCAGGCCGACCCGCCGCTCATCGCAGAGACCTACACCCTACCGGACGGGTACATCGCCTACGCGACCGAAGACGCCGCCAAGGCCGCCTTCGAGGCCGGCGAATTGGGCGCGTACTTCGTCATCACCGAGAACTACTGGAACGATGGGATGGTGCAGTTCTACACCGCCGCCGAGAGCATCCCCGAAGGCACCGAAAGCCAAATCGGCGCTATGCTGCGCGAGAACGTCGCCAACTACGCGCCCGAACGCTTCGCCGACCGCATGAGCAACCCGGTCGAATTAACCTTCCGCACGGTCGGCGGCGGGCTGGAAGTGACCGGGGAAAGCGCCATGGCCGTCATCTTCATGCCGATCATCTTCGGCATGATCTTCATGATGGCGACCACTACGACTTCGCAGTTTTTGATGCAGAGCGTGGTGACCGAGAAAGAAAACCGTATCATGGAAATCCTGGTCACGTCCTGTTCGCCGGAGCAACTCATGAGCGGCAAGGTGCTGGGCCTGGGCGCGCTGGGCCTGACGCAAGTCCTGATCTGGGCGATTGTGGGCGTGATCTTTATCGTAGCCGCCGGCGAAAGCTCGCCCTTCATCAGCGCTATCCGACTCCCACCGGTGTTTATCGTGATTATGCTGGCCTACTTCGTGCTGGGCTACATGCTCCAGGGCAGCGTGATGGCCGGCGTCGGCGCGGCGGTCACGGCAGAACAGGAAGGACGGCAGTTCGCCAGCTTGTTCTCGCTGCTTAGCGTGCTGCCGATGATCCTCACCGTCTCGTTCATGCAAGACCCTAACGGCGCCATCCCGGTGATCTTAAGCCTGTTCCCGTTCACCGCGCCGATATCGATGCTCATGCGGCTGCCGGTGGCGAATATACCGGCGTGGCAGATGGGGTTGAGCTTTCTGCTGCTCATCGTAGGGACGATCTTGTGCGTGTGGATTGCGGCGCGCATCTTCCGCCTGGGCATGTTGATGTATGGGAAGCGGCTGGGGCTGCGCGACCTCTGGACCGTCATCCGGTCGGGGCTGCGCGGCCCGGCGCCGATGACTTCGGTCGCGGGTGAACGGGGTAAAGGAGAGTTGATGTGAACAAAGCATGGCGTGTTTTCCAATATGAATTTGTGACGAACTTCAAGCGGCGCGGCTACCTGATTATGACCTTCATCGTGCCGGTGCTGCTTGCCGCCGGCGCGCTGGTCATCGTAAGCGGCGTTTTGAACCCCGGCGGCGAAAGCGACGAGAGCGCGCCGAGCATTCCGGGCATGCCCGACCTCAGCGAGATGGGCAAGCCGGTCGGGCTGGTCGATGCGAGCGGTCTTTTCACGCCGCCCCAGCCCGGCTCAGGGTTCGACGAGCACATCAAGCCCTACGCCGACGAAGCCGCGGCCCAGGCCGCGCTGGAAGCCGGCGAGATCAAATCGTACTTCGTCATCGACCCGAAGTACCTGGAAGACGGCACGGTCTATCGCTACGCCGAACAGTTCGACTTCATCGGCAGCCTGCTCACCGAAACCGACCTGATCGAAGGGTTCCTGGTTCACCAGATGCTCGACGAAGCCGGGCACGAAACCGGGGCGGTCGAGCCGGAAAACGTCTACCTGCGTTCGATAGACTCGGTGAACTTCGACCTGACCGTAGTGCAGCCTGAGTCGAGCGACGCCGGCGAAGCCGCGCAGCCGGAAAGCGCCAGCCGGGGCGCAGGCGCGTCGTTCCTGCTGCCGTACATCTTCGGCATCGTGATGATGATGGGCACCCTGTTCGCCTCCGGCTACCTGATGACCAGCATCGCCACCGAAAAAGAGAACCGCACCATCGAGATCGTGCTGTCGTCGATTAAGCCCTTCCCGCTGCTGCTGGGCAAGGTGCTGTCGTCGGGCGCGCTGGGGCTGCTGCAACTGGCGGTCTACATCGGAGTCATGATCGCGCTGGCGCCGCGCCTCGAAACCCAGATCGCGGCGATGGCCGGCCTGGTCATCCCGACCCACCTGGTCGTGATCGCGCTTCTCTACTTCGTGGGCGGGTTCATGGTCATGGGCGGCATCTACGCCGTCGTCGCTGCGGTCTCCGAACGCTTGCAGGATGCCTCCCAGTTCGCCGGGATCGCCGTTTTGCCGATGGTGTTTCCCCTGGCGCTCATCAACCAGTTCTCCGAAGCGCCTAACGACGCCCTCCCGGTGATCCTAAGCCTCTTCCCGCTCACCTCGCCGATGGCAATGGTGATGCGCGCATCGCTCACAGAGATACCCATGACCGAGTTGGTCATCAGCCTGGCGCTGTTGGCGCTGGGCGCAGTGGCGGCAATCTGGTTCGCGGCGCGGCTGTTCCGCGTAAATACGCTGCTGGCCGGCCAGCCGCCTAAGATGAAAGATATCTGGCGGCTCGTGCGCGAGAATACCTAACCACAACGTAGCTATAAGCAATCTGGCTCCCCGGCGGGTAGCTCTGCAAGATAGCGTGGCCGCCGGCTTAGTAGGGGCAGGTTTGAAACCTGCCCCATACGCATCAACTTAAGAATTTTGACCGTTTGTGCGCCTGTTCCCCCTCTCCCCAAACCCCTCTCCCACGAGGGGCGAGGGGCTTACCGG
>JAFGMM010000059.1 GCA_016927535.1 Anaerolineae bacterium | reverse complement strand
TTCCCCCTCTCCCCGGCGTGGGAGAGGGGGCCAGGGGGTGAGGGGGAGAATTGGCATTGTCAATCATCGTCTTGACCAACACAGATTTTAGCAAATATGTCACACAAATTTTGGATCTACATCTTGTTGGCGTGTTTGCTCATGGCGCTGCCGGCGGCGGCCCAGGAAGACGGCGCGGCCGGCACACCCCAAGAAGTGTCGGTAGCGGTTTACATTCTGCGCGTCGGCAAGCTGGATTTTTCCAGCGGTACTTACACGCTGGATTTTTACCTCGACCTGTGGTGCACCGAGTGCGACGAGCGGTTCCCCGGCGCTTTCACGCTGATGAACGGCGCGATCAACTCGAAACAACTGCTCATCGATGATCCGAATTGGAAATCCTACCGCATCCAGGCGACGCTCGCCGAAAATTTCGATCTCTCCGGCTTCCCGTTCGATTCGCACAACCTGAGCGTCGTCATCGGCGATGACCTGTACACCAGCGACGACCTGGTCTACGCGGTCGATGCGGAAGGCTCCGCCATCGACGACTACGTGTACATCACGGGCTGGGACCTCGACCCGACCTGGCGCGCGGACGTGGAGGACCGGTATTATTCCGTCTGGGATTCCGACTGGTCGGTGTATACGTTTCGGATGACCATCCGCAAGCCCTTTCTCGCCAGTCTGTTGAAAGGCATTATGCCGGCGGTGCTCATTGTGATCGGCAGCTTTAGCTCGCTGTTCATCAGCCCGGACAAAGCCGCCAGCCGCTTTCCCATCAACACGGCAACCCTGATCGGTTCGGTCGTGTTTCACCTGAACCTGACTTCTTCGCTGCCGCCGGTTGGGTATCTCACCTTCGCCGATATCTTTATGTTTATCAATTACTTCGTCGTAATCATCACCATGCTGGTCAGCATCGCGGTGCTGCGGCTCACCGACCAGGGCAAACGCGACCTCGCCGGCAAGGTCAACGTGATAACTGCCGTGTGTTTGCCCATCGCGTGGGGCGTGATGCAGCTTGCGGCGGCGCAAGGCAAACTATAGCGGCAGCGGCGACTCTTTGACTGATAACCTCACCCCCCGGCCCCCTCTCCACCGCGTGGAGAGGGGAGAAGACCGCGATTCGGCGGTTCCGGTTCCCCCTCTCCATAGCATAGAGAGGGGCTGCGCGTCAGCGCGTGGGGGTGAGGTAAACCAGGTCACCGGTCAACATATCACTACCACGCCGCCTCCAGGATCGCCGTCACGTCCTCCGCGCCCAGCTTGCGCGGGTTGTGCTTCAACGACCCCGACGGCAGCGACTCCACGACAATCGCCGGGAACTGCGCGCGGTCCACGCCCACGTCGCGCAGCCGCAGCGGGATGTTGATCTTCTCCAGCAAGCGCCGCACCCGCGCAATGCCCGCCTCCGCGCCGCCCACGCCCAGCAGAATCGCCACGTGCTCGTACTTCCGGCGCGCGTGTTCGATGTTGTATTCCATCACATAGGGCAGCAGCAGCCCGCAGATCAACCCGTGCGGGAGGTTGAAGCGCACGCCCAGCGGGTGCGCCATGCCGTGCACGCCGCCCAGCCGCGCGTTCGAGAGCGCCAGCCCGGCCAGCAGACTCCCGTAGAGCATGTCGGCGCGCGCGACCGCGTCCTGCGGCTGCGCGCAAGCTACCGGCAGCGCCCGCGCGATGCGCGCAATCGCTTCTTTCGCCAGCGCGTCGGTGACCGGCATCGCGCCGGTGGAGACATAGGCTTCTATCGCCTGGCAGAGCGCGTCGCTGCCGCTGGCGGCGGTCACGTCCGGCGGCGCCGAGTAGGTCAGTTCGGGATCGACCAGCGCGGCGCGCGCGAACCAGCCGTCATGCCGGAGGCTCTCTTTCACGCCGCGCGCCGGGTCGGTGAGCACGGCGTTCTTGGTCACTTCGGCGCCGCTGCCGGCGGTGGTCGGCACGGCGACGAACGGCAGGCCGCCGCCGGGCACCTTGCGCGCGCCAGTGTGGTATTCGTGCACCGGGCCGGCGTGCGGGAACAAGCCCGCGACCGCCTTCGCCGCATCCATCGGCGAGCCGCCGCCCACGCCCACCACCACCTCGACGCCCTCGCGGCGCGCCAGCGCCCGCGCCGCTTCGACGTAATCAAGCGTCGGCTCGCCGCGCAGCGGGTCGGCCTCGACCACGCCGACGCCGGCCATGTCGAGCAGGGCGGTCGCGTCGGGCGCGCGCGGCGACCGGATCACCAGCGCGTGTGCGCCAAACCGCGCGACGACCTGGGGCAGTTCCTTAAAACACCCCGCGCCGGTGATGACTTCGACGGGATTGTAATACTGAGTACTCATCTCTCCCCCCGCGCCGGCAGCGTTAAAAATTGCCGCCGGTTTCAATGTTTTCTTGAGCGTGTCGCTATCCCAGAAATGGGGTCTTGCGCTAGAATAACATAGGAAACGGGCGATTGCATCTTGGTCAATGCCAAGCCTATAAATTGCCCAAACATTGACCAATTTATAAAAAAAACGTGTAAGTTATCCAAATGCTTCTTGAATCTTCAACACCCTGCGCTATACTGTCAGACAACCTTTTCGCTGAAGTACGAGGCTCGTATGGTCCAAGAATATCGAAGTGAGGCGCTCGAACGCACGCTCCGCAACCTGCACGGCGCCGTACTAGGCATCAAGGCTTCCGTAATCGTGAACATGGATGGTTTGCTTGTTGCCGCTTACCCGCCGGGAGACGACGAAGCCCCGCATCTCAACCCGACCAGCAGCCCGCAGGTTGCCGCGATGGCGGCGACGCTGGTCGGCCTGGCCGAGCGCACACTCGACCGCCTGGCCCAGGGCGAGCTAGAGCGCCTGCTGATGGAGGGCGAGGAAGGCACCATGATCGTCTACCCCGCCGGGCGCGCCATCGTCGCCGTGCTGGTCGGCAAGAAGACCAAGCTGGGCATGGTGCTGTTCCAGACCGCCCGCGCCGCCAGCGATGTGGCGAAAATCTTGGGATATTGAAACAAGGGCGAGGACTTTAGGAATCCGTGGGCTTTTTCGGGCGCGCCATCGGCCCGCCCCGGCGAATCGCCCCAATACGATCTTGGCCGCAAAAAACCCGGAAGACCTCAAGCGCGACGCTCCGGCCGGAGCGTCGCGCGTTTGGGTTTGACGATGCCTCTCCTCTAGGCGCGCCTACTGGATCTTCAGACCCCACAGGCGCACGGTGCCGTCCGCGCTGGCCGAGACCAGCAGCGTACCCTCGGCGTTGATGCTCAGGCCGGTGATGGCGTCGGTGTGGGCGGTGATGACGGCCAGGCCCTTGCCGGTGGCAATATCCCACAGGCGCACGGCGCCGTCTTCGCTGCCCGACGCCAGCAAGGTGCCGTCCGCGCTGAAGACCAGGCCGGTGATGGCGTCGGTGTGGCCTTCGAGCCGGTAGAACGGCGCGCTTGCGAGCATATCCCACACCATGACCAGGCCGTCGGCGGTCCCGGAGGCCAGCAGCGGGTAAGCTTCGCCCCACTGGAGCGCCCCGGCGTCGGGCTGGACGTAAGCCAGCGCGGTCACCGCCGACGGGTTGCCTTCCTCGGCGGGGAACGTGGCATGCGGCTCGCCGGTGTCAGACCTCAGCAGATGGATCGCGCCGTCCTCGGTCCCGAAGATAACCAGGTCCATCTCCAAGAGAATCGGGCTGGTCGCCGGGTAATCGTACCGGAACACCGCAAGCTCGCCCAGGTCGCCGATATACTGGGTCGAGATGATGACCGGCATTTCGATTTCGGCCTCGGCCGGGGCGGCGAGCGGCGGCGCCGCGCCGGACGGCTCGACCCAGTAAGCATCGTCTTTGCCCTCGGCGGTCCACCCGGTGCGGCTCTGGTACTGCACGCGCCACCAGACCATCCCCTCGCCGCACCGCGGCCCCTCCAGGATTTGGAACTCCGCGCCGGCCGGGATTTGGGTCACGACCTCGGCGCCGGTGGTCGGGCTGATGCGCACGTTGTTCGGCACGCCGTCGGCGCTGACGCGCGCCGACGCGCCGGCGCCGACCCGGGGGAGCAGGTAGCCGGCGTGCGCGCCCTCGAAATCACAGGCGGCGGCGGCAGCCGGGGCCGGTGTGGGAGTGGGATCGGCGCTCGGCAGGACCTGGCTCTCGGCGGCCGGCTGGCCGTTGATGCAAAGCACCACGGTTTGCCGGTCGGCGGAGACGCGGTAATCGTAGGTCACGTTGTCGTAATCGGTGAAGGTGAATATGTAGCCGTTGGTGCGGACCTGGGCGTAAACCTGGCCCGGCGCCGGGCAGCCCAGGCTCGCATCGGCGAAGAAGCGCTGTTCCCAGGTCCAGTTGGCGAGATCGTCGAGTTGGATCGTCGCGCCCTTGCGCCGGCTCAGGTCGGCAAGCGCGTCGTTGACGGCGTCGGGTACGTCCTGCGCCAGGGCCGCGCCGGTCATCGTCAGCAAAACGAGCACAAACACCAGTCGCGGTAACTTAACCATTGTTATCTTTCTCCATCTTGTTTTAAAGTTGGTCGCCGCCGATTATCGCTCGAATCGAAACGGCCCGACAGAGGAGGTTGGCGTATCGTATGCCTATCGTTGGGCGGACGTTTGCTTCTCTGCGCCGATGTGCAGCAGCGCGCGCCCGCCTACTGCCAGCAGCAGCCCGGTGTAGGTAACGACGCCCAGCGCCGCCGGGATCGCTGCGACGAGCGCCTCGGCTGCCAGGCCGTCGCTGCCCAGCCGGTCGCCCGCCAGGTGCATGGCCCCCCATACGACGCCGCCCATCGCCAGCGCGGCTAACAGCGCGCGCGCCGCCGTGCCCGGCAAGCGCTGCCCCGCCAGCCCGCCGGTGCGCCGCCACAGCAGGTAGCCGCAGATGCCGGCGTGCGTGATGTGCTTGACGGTATCGGCGATCATCAGGCTGAACAGGCTCGCCGGGCCGATCAGCATCACGGCGACGATCATATAGACGACGAGGCTGATCGCGCCGACGGCGGCGGGCGTGAGCGTATCCTGCTGCGCGTAGAAGGCGTAGACGAGCAGCAGATCGAGCGCGGCGAAGGGTAGGCCGATCACGTACAGGCGCAGCACCAGCGCGGTAATCATCGTGTCGTGCGGCAAGAAGGCGTCGCTTTCGTACACCAGGTCGATGACCGGCGCGGCGAGCACGAACAGCCCCACCGCCGCCGGGATGATGAGCAGCATCACCAGGCGCAGCCCGTGCCCCAGCGTGGCCTTGTATGCGCCGTTGGCGCTGGCTGCCTGGCGCGCGAGCGTGGGCAGGATGGCGATGGATATCGCGGTGGCGACGAGGCCCTGCGGCAGTTGGTTGAGCTGCGTCGCGTATTCCATCCACGAGATGCTGCTGGGGCCGGTGTGCGAGGCCAGATTGTAGCTGGCCGGGCGCAGGATGAGCACGTCCATCAGCAGCGAGGCCATCACCGGCACGTAGAGGCTGAAGATGCGGCGCAGGCCGGGGTGCCGCCAGGCGAACGTGAGGCGCAGGCGGGCGTCGCGCAGCGCCGGCAGTTGAAAGATCACCTGCACCACCGCGCCGGTCAGCCAGCCCAGCGCCATCGCGCCGATGTCCAGCACATCGGCGAGCAGCAGGGTCGTGACGACCAGCGCGCCGTTGAACACCGCCCCGGCGAAGGCCGGCAGCGTGAAGCGTTTGAGTGCGTAGAGCAGGCCGGAGACCACCGTCGCCAGGCTGAGGAACAGCACCGCCGGCGCGGTGGTGCGCAGCATGTCGGTGGCGAGCGCCTGTCCTTCCGCCGAAGCGCCGCTGTTGACCAGGTAGACCAACTGCGGCGCGCACAGCTCCATCACCAGGACGAGCGCCGCCAGCGCCGCGGTCGCCAAACTGAGCACCGCGCTCGCCAGCTCCCAGAGCGCGGCGCGCCCGTGCCGGCCGGCGTATTCGCTGAAGACCGGCACCAGCGCCGAGCTGGCGTGCCCGCCGACGAGCAGGTCGAAGATGTTGCGTGGGATGAGCACCGCGACGCGAAGCGCGCTGACGGTGGCGCCGGCGCCGAACAGGCTGGCGAGCAGCGATTCGCGCGCCAGCCCCAACGCCCGGCTTGTCACGTTGCCCAGCGCGATCAGGGCGGTCGCCCGCGCGATGCCGCGCGCTTCGTCCGGCTGTTCGGCGGCGGCGCCGGCCCCGGTCTCAAACGAAGTGTCGTTCAGTTCGATAACCAATAAAACTGCTCCTTGTAAGCGATTGGCTATTAGCTTTTAGCTGTTGTCTGGCCGCAACCAACCGCCGGTAGTGGCGACTCTTTGACCGACAACCTCACCCCCGGCCTCCCCTCCACCACGTGGAGAGGATGAGAATCCCGCGATTCGGCGGCTCCGATTCCCCCTCTCCATCGTATGGAGAGGGGGCTAGGGGGTGAGGTAAACCCAATCACCAACCAACACCGCTAATCGCCAATGGCTAAAAGCTAATCGCTAACCGCTAATCGCTAACAAAAGCTAAAAAGGGCCGGCTCTGGCCCCCCAGCAGAATTCTACCCAACCCCCGCGCGCCGTGCCACTCCCCCAATATCTGGGACTACACGCCGGGTAGGAATTATGTTTATATGAAGACAAAGGTAATGTTTATACGCCGCGTGCGGCGTAAGGCGAGTAAGGGCATGGCGCGGGTGGCATCGATTGTACTGGGAATGATTGTCTTGGCGATCCTGCTGAGCATCTTAACCGGCCCGCAGGATGTGGTCACCGATTACGTCCCTGAGACGCCGCTCTCGACCCTGCCGCCGCCGACGCCCGCGCCGTTTCAGACGGTGCCGCCGCAGCCGCTTCACACCCTCCAGGCCGTCCGCCTCACGGCTACGGCGCAGGCCATCCGTTCTCGTCCCGTGCCCGTACCGCCCACCGTTCCGCCGCCGGTCGCCCAGACCGGGCAGTCGGTGCAGCCGACCCGCGCCGCTGCGGCGGCGACTCAGGCCGTGGTCGCCGCGCCCCCGGTCGGCGATGTCAACGCTACCGCCTTCGCGCTTGCGCTGGAGCGCAAACGCGAAGCGGCGGCCCGGCCCGGTTCCTCTGAGACCGCCTCCGAGAGTGTGCAGAATATGCCCGCCATTCTGGGCGTCGTGGCCGTGACCGCGCTGGTCACGACCGGGGGCACGGGCGCGGCTTACCTCATCATACGCGAGCGCATCCGCTGCAAGGCGCTGGAAGCCGAACTCGAAGCACTCCGGCGCAGCCACCTGACTTGATTATCAGAACTGTATAAGAAGCGCGGGCCGGGTCTTGACACGGCGCGGCGCGACGTTTATAATGAGTTCAACTATATTGAATTCAATATAGTTGAGTCGAATAAATTTACAAAAGGAGATGGTAAAACAGATGGAAAAATTGATCCAAGAGTTCAAGATCACGGAGACCGACGAGGGCTTCCGCATCGAAATCAAAGGCGATAAGGAGCGGATGCGCGCGTTTGTCGAGAGAGTGGACCCGCGCAAGTGGGGCAAGTGGGTGAAGGACGCCGACTGCGAAGAATGGGACTGGTCGGGCGCGGCGTTCCGGCGGCACATGCGGCGCAAGGTGCGGACGCACAGGCACGGCTTCGGTCGGTTCTTCTTCGGCATGGGGATGCCGCCGTGGATGTGGGCAGCCTGGGATGAGGAAGAGGAAGACGAAGACGAAGGCAAAGCCAAAAGCAAAGGCGCAAGCGAAGGCCAGGAGCCGGCGAAGCCTGAAGCAACTGCCTGAAAACTGAACCGGGCCGGGCGATGGTCTGCGCCGCCTCGTCTGCCATCGCCCTACCACCTCTGTCCTTCGCCAATTGCACGCCGGTGCTGTTGGCGAGTTTGTTTTTTTGTGTGACTTCTGTCCTTCCAATTTCATACAATCTTATTTGCCCTCATGCTTGAAATCATACACAATATTTCAATACGGATGTGCCGTTTACCCCTAAAGATCGTCGAGTAGAGGATCGTGATATATGTCCCGGCCCGCCGTGCTGGTATGGCACTGCCCAACCTACGACGCGGTGCGCATCGCGCAGGTTGTGGGCGAAGGCATGGATACACTCGGTATTCGCCCGCGCGGGCGGATCATGATAAAGCCCAATGTCGTTGTGGCGATACGCGGGCGCTATGAGCAGGCGCACACCCGCGCCGAATTCCTGGATGGCCTGCTGGCGGCGACGCGCGCCCGCGCCGCCGACTTGACCGAGCTTGCGGTCGGCGAGCGGTCGGCGCTCACCCTGCCGACCCGCTACACTTTCTACGAGGCCGGCTATAACCCGGTGCTGCGCCGGCACAACGCCGCCGCCTACTACTTCGAAGAATACCCCGACGTGGAGGTTCCGCTGCGCCACCCCGACGCGCTGCGCCCTTACGTCTACGTGCCGGAGCCGGTGACGCGCTGCGACTTTCTCATCAACGCGCCCAAGCTCAAAGCGCACGTCTGGACCCGGATGACCTGCGCGCTCAAAAATTACATCGGGTTGCAGGACAGCGGTCACCGGATCATCGACCACGATTTCCACCTGGAGCACAAGATCGTCGATCTGCAAGAGATCATCGCGCCCGGCTTCATCGCGGTCGATGCGATCACCGCCGGCGAGCTGACGATGATGGCGCCGCGCCCGCGCGACCTGGGGTTGATTATCATGGGGGTGAACCCGGTAGCGGTTGACGTGGTGTGCGCGCACATCCTGGGCATCGACCCGCGCACGGTCGATCACATCCGCATCGCGGCGGCGCGCGGGCTGGGGCCGCTGGAGCTGGATCAAATCGCGCTGGGCGGCGATGTGCCGCTCGCCGAGGCGCAGGCGCGCGCGGCGAACTTCGCGCTTTCGATTGAGCGGGTCGATACCGCGCTGGCGAAGAAGACCGACCGCATCACCGTACACGCCGGCCCGCCGCCGGCCGACAAGCAGACCGATTACTGCTGGGGCGGGTGCCCCGGCGCGCTGCTGGAGACGCTGGAATCGTTGCAGCGTGCCTGGCAGCCGGACGTGTACCGGGTGATTCGCCCGATGACGTTTGTCTTCGGCGCGCACGACGGGCCGCTTGACCCTAAGCCGGGCGAGCCGGTGATCTTCTTCGGCGACTGCGCGCAGTGGCGGGGCCGGCTGCGCGGGCGCGCGACGGTGGTCGCTTCGGTGTACAAGCCGCACGGTTACATCGACCCGCGCCGCCACACCGGGCGCATCGACATGACCCGCATCATCCTGCGCTACGTCTGGGACCGGGTGCGCTACTTCCGGCGACCTTACTACCGGGTCTACGGCTGCCCGGCGTCGATGCACGAGCACCATCTGCTGTTGGCGTACCTGGGCGGCGCGCGGAACCCGTACACCGATCTGAGCTTGTTCCTGGGGTTCGTGCCGCGCTATCTCGGCTCGGTGCTGATGCGCTGGTGGCGGGTTGAGTTTCTGGCGCGCCTGCGCCGGTGGCGCAGGGGACACCCCGGCCCATGAAGATTCTGGCGGTTTCGGATGTCATCGACCGGGGCATTTATAACGTCGATGTGCTGCGCCGGCGCGCCGGCGATGCCGCCCTTATTATTAGCTGCGGCGATTTACCCAACACCTACCTAGATTTTATTGCTTCGATCCTGGTCAGGCCGTTATACTACGTGCGCGGCAACCACTACTGGGAGGATACGCGCCAGGGCCAGACGCCGGTCGTGCCCAGCGGCAATCTCGACAACCGGGTTGTCAACGAGCGCGGGCTGCTGCTGGCCGGGCTGGAAGGCTCGATGCGCTACAAACCTGGCGCGGCCCAATACACCGACGCGGAGATGTGGGGTAAAGTGATCGGGATGATGCCTAAGCTGGTGATGAACCGTTGGCGGCGCGGGCGCGCCGTGGATATCCTGGTGACGCACGCGCCCCCCTTCGGTATCCACGACCGGCCCGACCGCCCGCACCGGGGTTTTAAGGCGTTCCTCAAGTTTATGCAGTGGTTCAAACCGCAGTATCTTTTGCACGGCCACGTGCACATCTGGGATAACCGCACGCCGACCCGGACCTGCTACGAGCAAACCTGGGTGGTGAATGTCTATCCCTGGCGCATCATCGAAATCGACCACGACTTCAGCACGCACCGGCGGCGCAGCATACTATGAAGATCAAAAACGACCGGACGGGGTATCCCGAAACCTGGCCGCTGGAGAAGCCGGCCCTGGTTTTGCTGGTAATTACTTATTTGATCGTCGGCGCGCTCTACGCCGTATATACCCCGGCGTGGCAGGTGCCCGACGAACCGGCGCACTACAACTATGTCGCGCAGCTTTTCCGAGACGGCTGCTGCCCGGCGATGGCGCCCGGCGATTATGACCAGGCCTACCTGGACGAGCTGCGCGGCGCGGGCTTCGACCCGGCCCGCGTGGATATGAGCCGCCTCGATACGGTGCAGTACGAAGACCACCAGCCGCCGCTGTACTACCTGTTGCAGTGGCCGGTGTTCGCGCTCAGCGGCGGCAGCCTGACGGCGATGCGCCTGTTCTCGGTGGTGATGGGGGCGGGTGTGGCGCTGTGCGCGTGGGCGGTGGTGCGGCTGCTGTTCCCGTGGCGCTGCTGGCTGGCGCTGACGGCGGCGGCGTTCGTGGCGCTGCTGCCGCAGCACGTGGCGATGTTGGCGGGCGTGAACAACGACAGTCTGACGGAGCTTGGGGTAGGCGCGCTGCTGGCGGCGGCGGTGCTGTACCTGCGCGGCGACGACGGCGAGGTCAACTTGCCGCGCCCACACCCGGCGGTGTTGGGCGCGCTGGTGGGGCTGGCCGGCCTGACCAAGACCACGGCCTACTTTACGCTGGCGCCGGCGCTGCTGGCGGTATGGTGGCGCTGGCGGCAGACCGCGCCGCGCCGCCGCCGCGTGTTGGTCGAGGCGGCGCTGTGGGTGATCGTCGTCGCGGCGCTGCTAAACGCTCCGTGGTGGCTGCGGAATATCCAGGCTTACGGCTTCCCGGATTTTACCGGGCTGGCGCGCCACGACGCGGTGGTGGTAGACCAGCCGCGCACCGGCGAATGGATCGCGGCGCACGGCTTCGCCGGCTGGCTGGACCGCTTCATTACCTTCACCTTCAACAGCTTTTGGGGCCAGTTCGGATGGATGGCGCTGCCGATGCCGGCGTGGGTATACGCGGTGATGCTGGTCTTGATTGCGACGGTCATCGGCGGCGCGGTGTTCGGGATCGGGCGCAATCTCTACAAGGACGAGGACGCCTTCACGCCGGGGCAGATCGGCAGTGTGGCGCTGCTCGCGCTGACCCTGCTGCTGGTGGCGGCGCAGTACGTGCTGTACAACCTGGCGTTTGTGCAGCACCAGGGGCGCTACCTGTTCCCGGCGCTCGTCCCGATTAGCTTCGTGGTGGCGATTGGGCTGGACGGCTGGACGCGCCCGCTGATGAGCGAGGCGCTGGGCCGCTATCGCTGCGGGTTTTGGGTGCGCTGGCTGCCGGCGTTCGGCCTGTGGGCCGGGTTCGCGGCGCTGGACCTGTACGCGCTGGGGCGGTTTATCATCCCGGCGTTTCAAATTTAAGAAGCTGTTTGAAAAGTGTTCCCACGACTAAAGTCGTGGGCTATCGGTTGGCAAAAAGCATCTTTTGTGGGCGCTTAGCCGCCGACTTTAGTCGGCGGAGCCACTAGAAGCCGCGTTTTAAAACTTTTCAAACGGCCTCTAAGATTCGCAGCTACGCCGGGGTAGTCGGTAGGGGCAGGTTTCAAACCTGCCCCATATGCATCAACTTAAGCGCTTTTTTCCCCCTCTCCCCCGACCCCTCTCCCTCAAGGGGCG
>JAFGMM010000005.1 GCA_016927535.1 Anaerolineae bacterium | reverse complement strand
ACTTTCCCCCTCTATCCCCAACCCTTTCCCCCACAAGGGGGGAAAGGGGGCCGGAACCGCTCCGAAAGTCCCCTCGCCCCTTGTGGGAGAAGGGATTTAGGGGAGAGGGGGAGAAAGTGGTTACAGGTTGTTCGTGCACCCAACTTCAAACTCCCTCTAGCCGGCCTAAAACGGACAGGTATAATATAATGCGCTTTACAGGGGGAGGTGATTTTTATGGCTATCAAACGAATCGCAGTAATGACCAGCGGCGGCGACGCGCCCGGCATGAACGCAGCGGTGCGCGCCGTGGTCCGCAGCGGCACCGCAAAAGGCCTGGAAGTGTACGGCATTCGCCAGGCATACACCGGCCTGCTTAACGGCGATATTGAGCGCATGACCAGCCGTGACGTAAGCGGCATCATCGGCGAGGGCGGCACCATTCTGCAAACCGCGCGCAACGAGGAATTTAAGACCGACAAAGGCCAGAAGCGCGGCCTGCGCCGGCTCAACGAGCACGGCATCGAGGGTATGGTCGTTATCGGTGGCGACGGCAGCCTGCGCGGCGCGCTGTCGCTGCACCGGCTAGGGTTCCCGGTCATCGGTGCGCCGGGATCTATCGACAACGATATCTCCAACACCGATATGTCTATCGGCGTAGACACCGCGCTGAACACGATCCTTGAGGCGCTGGACCGCATCCGTGATACCGCCTCGTCGCACGAGCGCGCTTTCATCATCGAGGTGATGGGGCGCAAGTGCGGTTACCTGGCCCTGATGGCCTCGCTCATCGGCGGCGCCGAAAAGGTCATGATTCCCGAAGAACCGTTTGAACTTGGCGAATTGGTCGAGATTATCGAAGACGCTTACATCAAGGGCAAGAATCACTGCATCTTTATCATCGCCGAGGGCGCGCAGCCCGGCACGCGCGAGACAGTGGACTTTCTCAGAAAGCACGATATCGGCTTCGAGGTGCGCCTGACCGTGCTGGGGCACCTGCAACGCGGCGGGCGCCCTACCGCCTTCGACCGGCTGCTGGCGACCCGCATGGGCGTTCACGCCGTCGAGCTGCTGCTGGAAGGCGTGAGCGGCGAGATGGTCTGCATGGCCGGTTCCGCCATCACGCACACGCCCATCGAGGAGGCGGTGAGCAAGCAGCGCGCCTTGAACCCGCGCGACCTTGAACTGGCGAAGATACTCAGCTAACGTTCTCTGGGGGCGGCAGCCCCCGTTATCTTAATTATTTTTTCAGGAGGCACTATGCGCATTGGTATTCTCACCGGCGGCGGGGACGTTCCCGGCCTGAACCCCTGCATCAAAGCGGTCGTCAACCGGGCCATTGATAACGGCATCGAGATGCTGGGCATCCGGCGCGGCTGGGGCGGTTTGCTGGATTATAATCTTGAGGTAGACAAAGACCCGGAACAGCGCGCCAGGTGGATCATCCCTCTGGATAAGCAGACGGTGCGCCGCGTGGACCGCACGGGTGGCACTTTCCTGCACACCTCGCGCACCAATCCCAGCAAGGTTGGGCCGAAATATTTACCGGATTTTCTGAAGACCGGCACCGAAAAGGACAACGAAACCCAGGACTGCACCCCGCATGTGCTCGAAGTCATCGAGCGTCTGGGCCTGGACGTGCTCATTCCCATCGGGGGCGATGACACCCTCAGCTATGCCGAGCGGCTGCACCGCGAAGGCGTGCCGGTCGTTGCCATCCCGAAGACGATGGATAACGATATCTACGGCACCGATTACTGCATCGGCTTCTCGACGGCGGTCACGCGCACTGTGGATCTTATCCACGACCTGCGCACCAGCACCGGCTCGCACGAACGCATCGCCGTGATCGAGTTGTTCGGGCGCAACTCCGGCGAAACCTCGCTCATCGCGGCATACTTGGCCGGCGTGGACCGCGCGATCATCTCCGAGGTGCCGTTTGATTTCCAAAAACTGGCAAGCTTCCTGGTGAAGGACAAGCACAATAATCCCAGCAACTACGCGATGATGACCATCTCGGAGGGCGCGCGCGCCATCGGCGGCGAAATCGTCCAAACCGGCGAGCCTGACCCCTACGGCCATCGCAAGCTGGGCGGCATCGGCGAAGTCACCGCCGACCAGATCAAAAAGCTGACCGGTCACAACATCCTCTACCAGAAGCTCTCGTACCTGATGCGCTCCGGCGCACCCGACTCGCTGGACCTGATGGTCGCGGCGAACTACGCGCAGATGGCGATGGGCCTGATGGAGCGCCGGCAGTGGGGCCGGATGGTCTGCTTGCAGCGCGGCCTCTACACCGATATCCCGATCAGCGTCATCATGCAGGGCAAAAAGGTCGTCAACGTGGCCGAACTCTACGACCCGGAGGAATACCTGCCGAAGATTCGCCACGTGGTCGGTATGCCGATGTTCCTGTACTAAGAACATTTCGATCTGCCGCAAACGGGTGTGCGCCGGCGGCGTGCGCCCGTTTTTTATTTCCCCGGTTTTTCAAGTAGAATGGACACCAGATGCCTCAAAGATACGTATATTAATTAAAGCGAATTGGCTATCAAACAAAAATGAAGGAGACCTCTGATGGAATACCAGATTAAAGGCACCGTGATGCAAAGCCTGGAAGTGCGCCTGAGCCAGGGCGAAGCTATATACACCGAATCGGGCGGCATGGCCTGGATGATGGGCGACATCGAGATGCACACCTCCGGGCGCGGCGGCCTGGGCAAGATGCTGGGGCGCGCACTGTCCGGCGAATCGCTGTTCCTCACTACGTACACCTGTCGCGGCACGCAGGCGTTGATTACCTTCGCACCCGAAGCGCCGGGTAAAGTCATCCCTTTGCAGTTGGCCGCCGGGCAAACCATCATCGCCCAAAAGGACGCCTTCATGTGCGCCGAAGACAACGTAGACCTGGCGATGCACTTCCGTAAACGCCTGGGCGCGGGTCTGTTCGGCGGCGAGGGCTTCATCATGCAGAAGGTCACCGGCCCCGGCATGGCCTTCTTGGAGGTACCCGGCGAAGTGGTACAGTATAATCTCCAGCAGGGGCAGCGGCTCAGAGTCGACCCCGGTCACATCGCGGCTTTCGATTCGTCGGTCGATTTCGATATTCAGATGGTCAAGGGCGTGACGAACATCCTGTTCGGTGGCGAGGGTCTGTTCCTGGCGGCGCTGCAAGGGCCGGGCAATGTGTGGCTGCAAACCATGACGCTCTCGAACCTGGCAGGCAAGCTGGCGCGCTACATACCTGGTCGTGGTTGATCCCGGCCTTGGTCCGTATATTCACCGGGGATTCAAATTCCCACCACCAAACAGGAGAACAACATGGAATACCAGATCAAAGGCAGCGTGATGCAGACGTTGGAGGTGCGCCTGGGCCAGGGCGAAGCCATGTACACCGAATCGGGCGGCATGGCCTGGCTGATGGGCGACGTCGAGATGCACACCTCCGGGCGCGGCGGCCTGGGCAAGATGCTAGGCCGCATGCTGTCCGGCGAATCGCTGTTCCTCACCACCTACACCTGTCGCGGCTCGCAGGCAATGATTACCTTTGCGCCCGAAGCGCCGGGCAAAATCATCGTTTTCGAGTTGGCGGCCGGCCAGGAAATCATCGCCCAGAAAGACTCGTTCATGTGCGCCGAAGACTCGACCGAACTGGCAATACACTTCCGTAAGCGCTTGGGCGCGGGTCTGTTCGGCGGCGAGGGCTTCATCATGCAGAAGGTCACCGGCCCCGGCATGGCCTTCTTAGAGGTGCCCGGCGAGATTGTGGAATACAATCTCCAGAGCGGGCAAACCCTCAAGGTAGACCCCGGACACATCGCCGCCTTCGAGCCGAGCGTGGATTTCGACATCCAGATGGTCAAGGGAGTGAGCAACATCCTATTCGGCGGCGAGGGCCTGTTCCTGGCGACGCTCAAAGGGCCGGGGCGTGTGTGGCTGCAAACCATGACGCTCCCGAACCTGGCGGGCAAGCTGGCGCCTTACCTCCCGACCAAGAGCGATTGAGCGGCCGGCGCAAACGACGCGCGGCGCGCCATCTCACACCGCACGCCGCGCGTTGAATTACAACATTATTCCGTCCCATCGCGCAGCACCGCGAGAATCTCCAGCGCCGCGTACACCCTGGAGCGCTGGCGTCCGCTGATCTCCGCCAGGATGCCCAGTTCCTCGAAGCGCTGCAAGGTGCGGTTGGCGGTGGGCAACGAGACATCGAAGCGCCGCTGGATCGCCTGCGACGTGATGTAGGGCATCTCAAAGAGCACGTCGAGCACACCGAACACCCAGTTCGACATGCGCTGGTAGCCGGCGTGGACCTGCTCGTGGTAGCGGTCGCGCAGCGCTTGAAGCTGTTTGGTCATCGCAACGGCGGCGCCGGCCTGGTGCTCGACGCCGCGCAAGAAGAAAATGATCCACTCATGCCAGCGCCCGTCCCGGCTCACCGCGAGCAAGTTATCATAATAGTCGTTTTGATAACGTTGGAAGTACGCGCTGAGGTAGAGCAGCGGTTGGGACAGCAGCCCCCACTTGCACAGCGCCAGCGCCAGCAGCAAACGCCCCACGCGCCCGTTGCCGTCGATGAAGGGATGGATGGCCTCAAACTGGTAGTGAATCAGCGCCAGCCGGATCAGCGGCGGGTAATCGTCCGAAGCAGCGCGCAGGTAGGTTTCCAGGCCGGCGAGCGCCTGCGGCACCATATCGGCGGGCGGTGGGATGTAGGCCGCCGTCTGGGGCGTACAGCCGGGCTGTCCGATCCAGTTCTGACCGGCGCGGAGCGCGCCCGGCGTCTGTTCCTGGTCGCCGGGGGTGCGCAGCCCCTCCATCAGACGTGCGTGTAGATCGCTCATCAGTTGGCGGTCCAGCGGCGCTTCTTGCAGACGTTCCAGGCCGTGCTCCAACGCGCGGACGTAGTTTGACACCTCGCGCACGTGCTGCGTCGAGAGCCGCATCTCCGGCATGCCGGGCAGCGGCATTTGGCTGGCCTCGTAGACATACAGGTCGGTCAGCGTGGCCTGCATCCCCTCGATGCGCGACGAGAGCACGGCCTCGCGCCGGATAAACGGCAGCACAAACATCCGGGGGTTAGCGAGCGTGCCGACCAGCCCGGCCAGCGCACCCAACGCGCGGTCGGCAGCCGAAAGCATCTGCACCAGATCGCTGTCATTCAGATCAAGCTGCGGCGGCAGCGGGTTCGGAACAAAAGCCCAGTACTGTCCCTGGTCGTCTTCGCGCTCGACCAAGTGCCCGGCAGGGCTGTTACGGAAGCGTTCAATATCCATTTTATTTATCTGTAACCTCGGCAGGGCAAAGCAATAGGTTCCCTTAAGCCGGGAAACGCCGGATCCATTGTAACCGCTCCTGACCCGCCGGTAAAGCTAAAAAGTCACTTGGGGCACAACACGACTCAACATTGTTCAGCCTCCAGGAATTCGCGGGGGTTCCGGGCGAGCCGGCGGCTCGCCCAGAATATGGCGTCGAACCTCCGTTCGCCTCCACGAATTCCTGAAGAGCCACATTGTTTTCGCAGGTCCCTTGTGTTACCCTTCTTCAGGTTTTTAGTAAGATCGCAATTGAGGAGCAAACATGAAGACTCTCTACTTCGACATGATAAGCGGTGCCAGCGGCGATATGATCCTCAGCGCGCTGCTCGATGCCGGCCTGCCGCCGGAGGTCCTGCACAGCATCCCGGCGCGCCTGAAGCTGCAAGACGTGCAGATCGAGGTCGGGCGCGCGATGAAAGGCGCCATCAGCGCGACGCAGGTCAGCATCGCCGCCACCGAGGAACACCCACACCGCCACCTCACCGACATCCTGGCAATCGTCGAGGCCGCCGACCTGCCGGAGTCGGTGCGCGAACCGGCGCGCCGCATCTTCAACCGGCTGGGCGAAGCCGAGGCCTCCATCCATAACCAGCCGGTCGAATCGGTTCACCTGCACGAAGTGGGCGGCGTAGACGCGATGGTCGATGTGGTAGGCGCGGTGATGGGCCTGTACACGCTGGGCGTGCAGCGCGTCGCAGCGAGTCCCTTTCCGCTGGGGCACGGCATGACCCGCTCGATGCACGGGCCGATCCCGGTGCCGGCGCCCGCCACGCTCGCGCTGCTGAAGGGCGCGCCGGTCGTCCAGCGCGACGCGGCGGTGGAACTGGTCACCCCCACCGGCGCGGCGATCATCAGCACACTGGCGGCGCACTATGGCGCTTGCCCGCCGCTGACGCTGGAAGCCGTCGGGTACGGCGCCGGGCAGCGCGACCAGCCGGTCCCGAACGTGCTGCGCGTCTGGCTGGGCGACGACGACGCGGCAGTCGATGAGAACGGCGTCGAGCGGCGGCGGCTGGTCGTGCTGGAGACCAACATCGACGACGCGAACCCACAGGTTTATGACTACCTGAGCGACCGGCTCTTCGCCGCCGGTGCGCTGGACGTGACCCTGACGCCCCTAATGATGAAGAAGCAGCGCCCGGCGGTGCTGCTCGGTGTGCTGACCGACGCGGCAGACGCGGCGCGGTTGCGCGCGGTGTTGTTCCGCGAGGGCGTGACGCTGGGTGTGCGCGAGATGCCGGTACAGCGCTACAGTCTCCCGCGCGAGACTACGCCGGTCGAAACACCTTACGGCACGGTGCGCGTCAAAATCGCGCGCTACGGCGGCGCGGTGGTGCGCGCCTTCCCGGAATATGACGACTGCCGGGCGGCGGCGGAGGCGCACGGCGTCCCGTTCATCGAGGTGTACCACGCCTGTCAAGTCTCGGAAACCGTGAGAAGTTGACGTAAAGAGAGAGCGAGGGACAGACACGAACCGGCGGCGCGCCTCCACCCGGCGCTTGAGGTCTCGAAGTCCCGGTTTGACTCCCTCGCCACTCCGCACCATAATCATCACATGCACGATGACAGCCGCATCGCCTACCGTCTCACTATCAAAGAACTGCCCGCCGGCGAGCGCCCCCGCGAACGCCTGGAGCAGGCTGGTCCCGGCGCGCTTTCCAATGCCGAACTACTGGCGATCATCCTGCGCACCGGCACCGGCGGCGAGCACGTGCTGCGCATGGCCGAGCGGCTGCTTGCTCACTTCGGCGGGCTAACCGAACTGGCGCGCGCCGGCTTCGCCGAACTGACGGCGGTGCACGGCGTCGGCCCGGCAAAAGCTGCCGAGCTAATCGCAACGTTCGAGCTTGGGCGGCGGCTCGCGGCTGCATCACCCGAGGCGCGCCCCCAGGTGCGCGCGCCGGAGGACGCCGCCAGTCTGGTGATGGTAGAGATGGGCCTGCTGCGGCAGGAACAGCTCCGCGTGATCCTGCTCGACACCCATAACCGCGTACAGGCCGTCTCCACCGTGTACGTCGGCAGCCTGAACACTGCGATGGTACGCGCGGCGGAGGTTTTCCGTGAGGCCATCACGCGCGGCGCGGCGGCGCTCATTGCCGTCCATAACCACCCTTCCGGCGACCCGACGCCCTCCCGCGAGGACGCAGCGGTCACGCGGCGGCTGGTCGAGGCCGGCGAACTGCTCGATATCGAGGTCGTCGATCATCTCATCATCGGGCGCCAGCGCTTTGTTTCGATGCGCAAAGAAGGATTGGGCTTCTGAATGGAACGTATATTCGAACGCTCTCCCTGGCTGGCGCCGGTCACCTTTGCTCTACTGAGCATCGTTTTTTTCGGCGGCGTGCTGTGGACGCCCGGCCAGGTGCTCGCCGGTGAGGATATCGGCGCGCTGTGGGTGCCATGGTTGGGCTTTGCAGTCGAAGCGCTGCGGCAGGGCGCTTTCCCATTCTGGGACCCAAACGTATTCGCCGGCTATCCTTTCTTCGCCAATATCCAGGTCGGCCTGTTCTACCCGCCGAACTGGATTTACCTGATCCTGCCGGTCCCGGTGGGGCTGGTCGCTGCGCTGATGTTTCACGTATGGCTGGGCGGCTGGGGTATGGCGCGGCTCATGCGGCGGCTGGGCACGACCTGGTGCGGCGCCGGGGTTGCCGGGATCGTGTTTGCCTGCTCCGGTTTCATGGCGGCGCGCGCCGGCGCGGGACACATTGGCGTGATTGCGACCCTGGCGTGGACGCCGTGGGTCGTGCTGGCGTACTGGTGGGCGGCGGAAGCGGGCCGGCGGCAGTGGCGGCGCATCGTGGTCGCGGGGCTGCCGTGGGCGCTGGCGGTGCTGGCCGGACACATCACCTCGATGCTTTACGTCGGGACTGCGCTGGCTGCCGCCGCCGTTTACCACGCCGCCGTCGCCGGCGAAGCGTCGCTCAAGCGCCGCCTCTGGTGCGCGCTGCGCCCGCTGCTCGGCATGGTGCTTATGGGATTGGCGTTCGCGGCGGTGCAGCTTGTGCCCACCGCCGAATTCATCGTGCAGTCCACGCGCACCGGCGGCGCTTTCGGCGAAGCAGCGCGCTTCTCGATGCCGGTCGAGCACCTGCTGACGCTGGCAATCCCGAATCTCTTCGGTCAAGAAGGCATTACCGGCTACTGGGCGCCGGGCAGTTACACCGAATTCACGTATTACGTGGGCGTTCTGCCGCTGCTGCTGGCGGTCGTAGCGCTGCGCGCGCCGGCGCTGCGCCGGCCGGCCCTGTTCTGTGCTGCCCTGGCGGGCGGCGGGCTGCTGCTGGCGCTGGGCGAAAACGGCGCGCTTTACCCGGTGATCTCCCGGTTCGTGCCGGTCTTCCAGTTGGCGAGAGCGCCGGCGCGCGCCGGCTTCCTGTTCGTCTTCGGCGCCGCCGGGCTGAGCGGGCTGGCGGTTACCGTGCTGCCCCAACCGGAAACCAAAAGGCTCCCCCAGTTTATTACCCCGAAGCTCGCAATGCTGACAAGCGGCGCGGCGACCGTGGTCGCGCTGGTCGCGCTGTTGTTTTTTGCGCTGCGCATCCCCGGCTCGGAGGCCGACCGGCTCTTTCACATGGGGAATGCGATCTTTCAGTTCGCGCTGTGGTTCGGGCTGAGCAGCGGGCTGCTCATCTGGTGGCAGCGCAGCAAGCACAACTGGGCGCCGCTGCTCGCCGCCGGCCTGATCCTGCTCGACCTGTGGGGGTTCGGCGGCGGGCTGCTGCGCACCGGCCCACCGCCGCCCTCGGCGATGTGGCAAACACTGGGCGAAACGGTTGGCGAAGCTTACGCCGACGCGGGACCGTTCCGGGTGCTGCCGTGGGGGTTGAGCATCTTCGAGCAGAACGGCGCCGCCCTGACCGAAGGCGTCGAAAGCGTCTTCGGCTACAATACGATGGCGCTGGCAGCCCTGAACAACTTCGCTTCGTATGCGCCGGACCCGCGCGCCCGCGCCTATGACCTGCTCAACGCGCGCTATGTCGTCTCTGCCGGGCAGCTTGACATTGACATACTCGAACTGCGCTACGTGAGCGAGTTTCACGGCGTCTACCTGTACGAGCGCCCGGACCCGCTGCCGCGCGCCTGGCTCGCCGGCGGCTACGAGACCGCAGACGACCCATTGGCACGCCTGAACCAACCGGATTTTAATTACCGCACCACTGTATTATTAGACACGCCGCCGCCCTGTGCGCCGGCGAGCGCGGCCGGTGCGGTTAAATTCGTCGAGGAGACGCCCGACCGGGTTACCCTGGAGGTTAGCGCCGAGGACAGCGCCCTGCTGGTCTACAGCGGCACCTTCTACCCCGGTTGGACGGCGGAAGTAGACGGCGCGCCCGCCGAAGTGCTGCGCGCCGATACGCTGCTGCGCGCGGTCTGTGTGCCGGCCGGCGAACACACCGTCACGATGCGAATGCAGCCGTTGTCGCTGGCGTTAGGCGGGATCATTACCGCGCTGGCGCTGGTCGTGCTCGGCGCCGGTGTATGGCGGCTGCTCGCCGCAAAGACGCGGGAAACCTAGATTTAGAGGATTGATCGGCGGGTGTGCTGTAGGGGCGGGTTTCAAACCCGCCCATGCACATCAACTTAAGAGTTTTGACCGTTTGTGCGCCTGTTCCCCTTCTCCCCAAACCCCTCTCCCACGAGGGGCGAGGGTGTAGAGTCTAGGAATTGTTGGACACGACCAGAGCACGCGACGAAAGCGCGGT
>JAFGMM010000058.1 GCA_016927535.1 Anaerolineae bacterium | reverse complement strand
CTTGAACCAACTCGCGATCCGCTTCGAGGGCCGCATGCCGGTCTAGGACACGGAAGGGAGATTACACACTTTACTTGACAGACTCGAGCCAGCGTGAACACGGCAAACCGTCGCATGGTCTTCTCCTTAGAGTTAAGAGACTTGAGGTCCTGTCGCACGCTTGTGTTTACATTGGCCCGTAATGTACCCCGACGGGTTGCGAATCAACAACAACCGATGCTTACGATTCTTACGCTGAAGCTTTGCCAGTAGGCTGCCGGCCCGGGCACGGATGGCATCCCAATCCTGGTTGCCGGAGGCCGGCAGAACGGCCAGCAGCTTGTGCAAAAAGCCCAGTCTATACGCTGGTTGTTGCACGGCCCGGCGAAATTGATCATGTTGTAAGTGCGCATCCCGGCTGGTTTGATCTCGCTGGTGACGGCGCAGTGTAATCTCAGGAGGCAATCTTATGAATGCAATTCGAGAACCCGACGACGACGACGTAGAACTCCGGCGCGATCTGAAGCCGCGCTGGTGGCGCTTGATAGCGGCAGTTGTAAAGCCGCTGCCCCCTCGTCCCGACGTGGTAAGCGACGAACGGCGCCGGCGCCCGATCCCGCCCGACCGCTTGCGGATCGCGCAGGGAGGGACCGCCGGCGATGACGAGGAGGACGAGGAGGAAGAGTAACATGTTGTACTGTGACTGGTGCAGCGCGCCTGCTACACGGGTCATCACGACCCCGGCGCGCCGCGCGCTAAGCTGCCGCCCGTCGCGGCGGAGCAGTTGACCACGGCGGAACTCTGGCTGCGCGTGCGCGCCGGCGACACTTCACTGCGGGAAGCGTTCGCGCAGCGCCCTCAGCAACTCAGGTCCCGGCTGGCGCCTTTCACGGCGCCCGACTTCTCGGCGCCGGTCTTTTCGCCGCCTACCGAGGTCGAGGTCGCGGCGGCGCTGGCGCTCCTGGGCATCACGAGACGAACGTCACGCCGGGGACCGGACACCCGTCACGCCCCGGCGCTTGCTATTTTTCATCATTTCGATTACTATGTCTTCAACATTAACAAACGCACAACAAACGGCCCGCGCAGGTGTTGGAAGCACCCGCGCGAGCCTGGCCCTCGACGCCGACGGAAGCGGCACGAAGGTTGCCCCGGAGTCTACCGCGCAACCTCGCCCAACCCAAACGGCGGGGGCAGCGTGCGATAGATGAAAGGAGCAACTTTCATGAATCCGACCGCTATTCACCGGGCCGGCCGGCGTGCGCCGGGCGATCCCCAAACCGGCGACCACGTGGTCGCCGTCCGCGCCATCGGCGACATTGCAGCCGGCACGACCGGCAAAGTCCTCGCCTACCGCATCGACGTGCTGTCTCCCGACGCGATTGTTTACACGGTCAAATTCCATCGCCACCGCATGACCGGCGTCGGGCCGGACGACATCGCGCTGCAAGACGAAGACGGTAAAGGCGTCACACCGGACGCCGACCTCCAGGCGCGCATGGACGCCTTCGACCGCTGCACCGAACTGCCACCCTGGACCCTCGGGCCGGCGCCGGAAAGCGAGGCCGGATCATGACCCGCCCCACCAACCCCCACCTGCGCAAGCGCTACCACGACGGCCTCCACTACAACGAAGCGAACCGGCGCTTCGTCGCGCCGGCCTGGGACGGCGAGGACGAGGGCGCCGACGACCCGCACGGCACAGACAAAGCGCTCGACGCTCTGGTCATCCGGGCACACGCCGGCGACGCGGCAGCGATGACCGAAGTCACCGCGCGCTGCACCGCCATCGTCAACTGGTGCGCGAATCGCGTGTGGAACAAGCTGAACCTGGATAGCACGCCGACCCTCGAGCGCGCCGACCTGGTGCAGGCCGGCTACGCGCGGCTCATCGAGATGGTCAACGACTCGCGCATCATCGGCCGCCTCGGCGAACTCCACTTCGTGCACCTGCTCTGGCGCCGGCTCAAGCGGGCGATGTTCGACGCCGCGACCGCCGACCGCGCGGTCGTGCCGCCGGCAGTCTACGGCGGTATCAAGACCGTCGCGGCGCAGCTCAGGCGTGAAGGCGCACCGGCGACGCCGGAAGCGATCTCGAAACGGTTGATCGAAACGAAGAGACAGAAATACGGGCCGGCGGCGGTGCACGCGGCGCTCAACGCCGGCGCCGGCGCGCGTTCGCTGGACGCGCCGTTCATCGCCGGCGATGGCGATGGCGACGCGCTGATCGACCGGCTCCGGCCGGCGCCCACCGGCGACCCGCTGCGCCCGGTCGAGGTCACCGTCCTGCGCGCCGTCTACCGCGCCGAAGCCCGCGCCGCGCTGGAGCAGGCCATCGCGGGCTGGCCGTCCGAGCGCCAGCGCACCGTGGTGCTGGCGCGCCTGGCCTATGCCGATTCCCGGACGCCCAACACGGACGCCGCCGGCTTGCTCGGCCTGACGGTCGAACAGGTCGTGGATGCCTTCAAGCAGGCCAAGCGCAAGCTGCGGAAACAACTGGCGGCGTGGGCGCCGGAGATCGTCGTCGTGCCGCCCGGCGTCAACAAGAACCCCAACGCGAACACCTGGGTGGCGCGGGTGTGGATGGACGGCAAAGGGATATACGTCGGCTCGTTCAAGACCATCGCCGAAGCCGTCACCGCGCGCGAGGCGGCGCTGGCCGCCTTCGCGCCGGGCGCGGCGTGACACTTGAGAACCGACTCCTACGATGGCAACTGTAAGGACTGAGAAGGTAAGGAAGGAAATAACAATGGCAGCCCTACCCGCCACCACGATCCAGGAGAAGCTGGCCGAGCACGCCGCACGGTTGGGCGAAGACGTCAGCCGCGTGCGCGCCGCCGACCTGGACGGCTTTCACATGCGCGAAGCCGGCACGTTTTTGGACCTGGACTTGCACGGCTTCACGATGTTCACGGTGCGCGCCGACCAACTCGACCTGGGCATCCCGCGCGCGGATTTGCGCGGCAAGTACATCACGCGCGGTACCAAGCACCTGGTCCCCAAAGAGTACATCAAGCGCCTGACCAACCTGGGCAACCGCTTCCGCACCAGCCTGGAGCGCAACAGCTTCAACGTGACCGGCCCCTGGCGCTGGGTGCCCTTCACCGCCTACGCGCGCTGGAAGGAAGAATGGGCCGAACTCGACGCCGAACTGACCGCGCTCAAGGCCGAAATCCTCGCCGATTACGACGCGATCAAGGTGCGCCTGGCCGAGATCTACGCCCAGATCGGCGCCGAGGCCTGGCAGGCCCACCTCGCGCGCGCCGGCGCCGACGACCTCGACGCGAGCCTGCGTGACCGCGACCGCTACGTCGCGCGCGTGGTCGAGAGCGCGCTGGCGCGCTTGCCCACACCCGGCGACATCGAACACGGCATCTACGCGACCTACTACAACGCGCGCATGCTCTCGCTGGCCGACGTCGAGGCCGACCGCCTGCTCCAGGCGCGCCGCGAGGCCGAGCGCTATGAAGAAGAAGCGCGCGCCGCCCGCGCCGACGAATTCGCCCAGGCGCAGCGCCGCCTGGTGCGCGCCGGCGAGGAAGCGCAGCGCCGGCTCTTTTTCGCCGAAGCCGAGGAGAAGGAATTGGAAGTGCGCGAGCGCCGCATCCAACTGCAGGCGATGCACGACGCCGAGATGGAGCATGCGCGCGCCCAGATCGCGCGCGACGGCTCGATGTACCGGGCGATCTTCGACCAGTACCGGGCGATGATCTACGAGGCAGCATCCTCGATCCTGGCCGCCATCGAGAAGCACGGCTACCTGCCCGGCGCCAACGCCCGGCAAGCCCAGAGTATGCGCGAGGTCTTCGCGGTGCTGAACGCGCACGGCGACCACGAGATCGAGCAGGTGTTGGAGCAGCTGGACCAACTGGTGCAGCGCCGGGTACCCAATCCCGCGCGCGGCGACAAGGCCACCTACGACACCGGCGCGATGGTCGCAGCGCTGGAGAAGATCACCGCGCTGACCGTCGCGTCGGCGCAGCGCCTGGCGCGCGAGGCCGGCTCGACCCGCGCCGGCGCGCTGATGGTCTGAGAGAGGCATCACGCCCGGAAGGTGATACCCGGTTCATCCCATTCGCCGCCGGGTATGGCACGATGTGCTCGCAGCCGGTTAACGAAAGGAACACGACATGACCGGACAAGTAACAAACGCCGCGCCCGCGCCGTTGCGCCGGGCCGAACACGAGCAGGCGCTGATTGACAACGTGCGCCGCCAGCTGGAAGCGCGCGCCGCCAACTTCGAACTGGTCCGGGAGGAGTTCGTCCGGGATGCCCAGGCCAATCCCGCCGGCGCCGTCGAGTGGCGCGCCATCGGGGTCATCGAGGCCCAGGCCACGATGGAACTGGCGCAGCAGACCCTCAAGTGGATCGCGCGCGCCACCGGCGACGATCCCGAGACGATCCAGAAATTCTACGGCGACGCCGCGCCGCCGGCGCGCGAGATCGAGCGCGTGCTGGCCGGCCTGGAGCGCGCCCGCGCCGAGCAGATCGGCAAAGTGCTGCGCGCCGAGTTCTTCCCGCGCTGCACCTGCCCGGCCACCAACCTGGTGAACGTGGTCAAGGCGAAGGCCGCCGCCGACTTCACCGGCGAGTACAGCCAACTCAACGGCCTGATCGACTACCTCAAGGCTCACCTGGCGGAGTGCGCCGGGGAAGCCGTCGCGTAAAACCGACTTGACCGGGTGGGCGGTCGTGAAACCACCCACCCACTGCATGGGGCCAGACTGCGCGATTTGGGAGGGCGCAGCAGCCTGTTCACCGCCGGCGACGCACCGGCGAGGGCTGCGCCGGCGGGCGCCAGCGGGTTCGAATCCTGCCGGCCCCATTCCGAGACGACTATCACAAGGCCGGAGGTGACTTCCGGCTCATCCCATCCGCCGTTATGTATGGCATGATGTGCTCACGATTAACCGATTAATTGCACCGAAAGGAGCACGAACATGACCGAAACTACATTGGGCCGCACCGAACGCCTGGACCTGCTCGACCGGGCCGATGCCCTGCTCGACCAAGTCGAGGCCTTACTCAACGAAATGCTTGACAACATGAAAGTGCCGCAAAGCGTAGCGCGCGAATACTTGCGCGAAATCCTGACCCGCGACCAGCCGGATGTTTTCGGCGGCGCCGTGTGCACAGTTGCGCGCCGGCTGCCGGCCCCGGTCACGGCCGGCAGCGCACCCGGCGAATACGTCGCCGGGTACCCCGACGGCGGCGACGGGACGATCACCATTTTCTGGCATGGACTGAGCACGAGCGTGTTGGTCGGGGAGTTCGAGGACCCGGACGAGGCAGTAGACCGCATGCTCGACCTGGCACCGGCGGCGCGCTGGCGCTACGAGCGCTTCGGCGACGGGGCGATCTGAGAGACCGGCGGGCGGCCGGCGCGCCGCCCGCCCCCACTTGGGAACCGACTCCTACGATGGCATCTACCGGCGCGCCGCGTTGCGCCGCCGGCCTGAGACAGGTATCACATCCGGGAAGGTGACTTCCGGCTCATCCCATTCGTCGCTATGTATGGCATGATGTGCTCAAGATTAGCTTAGCGATTTCAAAAAAGGAGAGCACGAAAATGACCAAGCCGACCGACCCCACCACCCAGCGCACCGGCCTGGAGCCTGAACTGGGCGGCGCCCTGCGCGCCGATGTTGACCTCACACTCCAGTGGGACAGCGGCTATGGAGCGCACACGGCCAAGATCGGGCAGATGTACGTGACGCTCAACGAGGAGCGCAACACCGCCACGTTTACGACGCCGGCCGGCGTTATCACGCGCACGGTGCCTTACCCCGCCGGCACGCAGCTGGAGGTGGTGCAGCGCTGGTCAGCCGGGATCGCGCAGCGCATCGCCGCCGAGCGCACCGGCCTGGAGCCACAGCTGGGCGGCGCCCTGGACGTCACCGGCTACAAACCCTTCCGCTACCTCACCTACGAGGCGGTCGCCGACTGGAAGGAAGAGCGCGAAAGCCTGGAGCGCGAACTGGAAGAACTGAAAGCCGACATCCTGGCGCGTTACGACGAGTTCGTGGACGCCAAGTCTGCGCTCTTCACCGAGATCGCGCAGCGCGCCTGGGACGCCCTGGCCGGCGTCGCCGGCGCCGGCGGCGGCGCGCTGATGCTGGAGGGCGGGCGGCGCCGCCTGGTCTTCGAAGACAAGGCCGCCTTCACCGGTTACATCGTCAAGCGCTACCTCGAACGCATGCCGGGCCGGGCAGATATTCAAAACATCCGCGTGACCTACCAGTACCGCGTGATGGTCTCGCAGGCCGACCTGGCCGAGGACGAGTACCTGGCCGAGTTCTGGCGCGCCGAGACCGCCAAGGAGCGCGCCCGGACCGCCTACTTCGACGAGCAGTCCCAGGCCAAACGCCGCCTGGCGCGCGAAGAAGAGGACGCGCAGAAGCGCGTGATCCAGGAACACGAGTGGACGCAGCGCCGGCTCATCCGGGCCGGCGCCGAAGCGCAGGAACTGGCCAACCGCGAGCGCAACCTCCGGCTCGAAGCCGGCAAGGAGATCATCCAGGAGGAAATCCGGCAGCAGATCGCGGGCACGGTCGACCCGTTCGTCGAGGTGATGCTTGCCAACCGCGCCCGGCTGCACGAGGCGCTGGACCGGACGATGCAGAGCATCGAGCGCAACGGCTACCTGCACGGGCGCACGGTCGAGGGCATCCGCAACATGGTCGAGGCGTTCAACTACTACCGCGAGTTCGACCCGGCGCTGGCGGTGGATGTCAGCGCGCTGGAGGAACTGCTGGAGCGCCGGATCCCGCACCCGGAGCGCAAGCGCACGACCACCTACGACGTCGAGCGGGTGAAGGGCCAGGTGCGCGCGCTGATGCTCGCCACCCAGGACGCGGGGCGGCAGTACGAAGCCCGGCTCGGCGGCACCCGCGCCGGCGCGCTGATGGACTGACCCCGGCGACGTGGCAAACGCCACGTGACAGACGTGGCGTTTGCCCGCTTCGCCGGGCGCGCGTGCGCGGCATAATATATTCAGAGTGAGCAAACCGTACTCTGATCTAGAAACTTAAGGAACCTAAACCATGAACAGCACCGACAAGCAGATTTTGAACCTCATCAAAGCGCGCTACCCCATCATCGTGGTCGAGAGCCACGAGGAGAACCGGGTGTGCGAGGCCATTGACGAGATCGCCTTCAACCTGGACGTGATGGGCGAACAGACCCAGGTCTTTCACTGGGACTTCGCCGGCGGCCTGAGCCAGGTCGTGCCGGCGCCGAAGAAGAACGAGAACAACCCCATCGCCAAGCGAAACCCGGCGGCGATCCTGGAGCACATCCAGGCCTTCGGGCAGCCGGCCGGCGAACTGCCGGCCGGACCCAGGGCCGTGTTCGTGCTCAAGGACTACCACCACTTCACCAAGGACGTCGCCGTACTGCGCCTGCTGCGCAACACCGCGAACGCACTGGTCGCGCGGCACCAGACCATCATCCTGCTCGCGCCGCGCTTCGAGATCCCCGCCGACCTGGAGAAGCAGCTCACGGTCGTATCGTACCCGCTGCCGGACCAGGGCGCCTTGGCGGAGCAGTTGGACCGCTTCATCGACCAACTGCCGGGGCGCATCCCGGTGACCCTCAACGGCGACCGGGCGACGGTGGCGCGCGCGCTGCAAGGCCTGACCCGCAGCGAAGCCGACTCGGTGCTGGCCCAGGCGGTGATCGAGACCGGCGAGATGGGCCTGGGCGCCATCGACTTCATCGTCAAGGAGAAGGCCGCGATCATCCGCAAGAGCGGGCGCCTGGAGTACTGGCCCGAACAGGCCAGCTACGCCGACGTGGGCGGCCTGGACCTGCTCAAGGCCTGGGTGCGCCAGGCGATGGCCGCCTTCAGCCCGGCAGCCGCCGAGTACGGCATCGAGCCGCCGCGCGGCTTCCTGGCAGTCGGTGTGCCGGGTTCAGGGAAGAGCTTGCTGGCGAAGGCGGTAGCCGGCGGGACGATGCCGCTGGTGCGGCTCGACGTCGGCGCGCTGATGGGTTCGCTGGTAGGCGAGAGCGAGGCGAACACGCGCGCCGCGCTCAAGACCATCGAAGCGGTGGCGCCGTGTGTGCTGTGGATCGATGAGGTCGAGAAGGCGCTGGGGGGCGGCGGCGAGCAGGACGGCGGCACTTCGATGCGGGTATTGGGCACGCTGCTCACCTGGCTCCAGGAAACCACTGCACAGGTGTTCGTGACAGCGACTGCCAACGATATCACCCACTTGCGCCCGGAACTCATCCGGCGCTTCGAGGAGGTCTTCTTCTGCGACCTGCCGCACGAGCAAGAAAGAGTCGAAATCTTTCAAATCCACCTGCGGAAGCGCGGGCGTGACCCGGAAGCCTTCGACCTGGCGGCGTTGGCGAAGCTCACCGAGGGCTACACCGGCGCCGAGATCGAGCGGGTCGTCAAGACCGCGCTGCGCGCCGCTTTCGCAGACGGCGCGCGTGAGATGGGCGCCGCCGACCTGGAACTGGCCGTGCAGCAGATCGTGCCCCTCAGTGTCACCATGACCAAGCAAATCGACGAAATGCGGGATTGGGCCGGCCGGGCACGCCCGGCGTCGAGCAAGCAGGCAAGCGGCCACCAGGCCGCGCCGAACCGGCGCGCGTTGATGTTCTCTTGAGCGGGGCTGAAGGGATGGGCGGGCGGGGCAAGGAGCAGCGATGTCGATTGCAAGCGCGGAACTGACCATCGAGATCGGCTACGCCGACCTGGTGGGCGACGAATGCGGCCGGGCGGCGCTGGCGGCGCTCGAAGCGGTCGCGGCGGCGAAGGCGCAGCGGCTCATCGGGCTGCCGGCCGGCTGCGCCGAGGTCACCGGCATGGGCAAGGTGACCTGCCAGGTGAGTTTGAACAGCCCAGCCGAGTTTTCATCGGAGGAGCAACATGAGTAAGTACAAGAAGCTAAGAACCCAACTTAAAGACCGGGATGCCCTCATCGCCGCACTCGAAGTGTGCGACATCCCCTACATCGACTTTAGACAAAAAGAAAGGCGAACTGTGAGTTGAAACACAGGCCGCCCTGGGGTAGAAAGTTGAGTATGAAAAAAACAACT
>JAFGMM010000057.1 GCA_016927535.1 Anaerolineae bacterium | reverse complement strand
TTCTGTGACGATCCGGTCACGATCACCCCGCGCACCGCGCTTTCGTCGCGTGCTCTGGTCGTGTCCAACAATTCCTAGACTCTACACGCATATAGACTTAGTTGCAAACACACAAGACCAAAAACGCGCCACTTTTGCGCGTTTCATTCCCCGCATGGAGTCGCCGCTCCAGAAAAACCGGCACAAGCGCCCCCAGTGTATTTTTTTGCAGAGTCCATAGCCGGCAATCTCTTGCATTTGGCAGGGCCGATTCGTTCTAACGTTGTTTTACCTCACCCCCGCGCGCTGCGCGCGCTCCCCCTCTCCACGCCGTAGAGAGGGGGACGGAGAGGGTGAGGTTGTCCTAAAGAAGCATCAGAACGATTCGGCCCCCCCCCTTGCATTTGGCTATTGACAAGCGACGAAAGCGGCGTTATATTAAGTTTGCACGGCCTTAAACGTTTAAGTTGATATCATGGCGACGATTAAAGACGTAGCAAAAGTTGCGGGCGTTTCCACGGCCACGGTGTCCTACGTGCTTAACAACAGCTTTCCTGTGTCAGAGACTACCAGGCAGCGGGTGCTAGAGGCAGCCCGAAAGCTAGGGTATCGTCCAAGCATCATCGCGCGCAACCTGCGAGCAAACGAAAGCCGCCTGATCGGTTACGCCTGGCACGGCACAGTTGATAGCGAGACCAACCCGGTCCTCGACCAGTTCATCCATCACCTGGCATCCAACGCCGAACAACATGGCTATCATATTCTGACTTTTACTCACACACCTGAAAATGCTTTAAAAGTATACACTGACCTGATCGAGACCGGGCACGTCGATGCGTTCGTCATTGCAGAAACGAACGTGAACGACGTGCGCATCGATTTCCTGCGGGACATCGACTTTCCGTTTGTGGCTTTTGGGCGTGCCAATCCCGGCTGGAACTTTCCTTATGTCGATGTAGACGGCAAAAAAGGCGTATACGAGGCGACAAAGCACCTGGTAACGTTGGGCCACCAGCGCATTGCATTCATCGGCTGGCCCGAAGGCTCAATGGCAGGAGACAACCGGTATGCCGGGTACTGTACGGCTTTGCAAGACGCCGGCCTGTCCTTTAACCCGGACCTGGTCAAGCGCGGCGAACACCGCACCGCTACCGGCAACCGGGCCGCGCATGCCCTGCTCGGCATGCCAACCGGCGTCCGTCCTACGGCAATTGCGGCCGTCAGTGATCTGATGGCAATCGGCGCGATGAGTGCTATTGAGCAGCTAGGCATGCGCGCGGGCCGCGATGTCGCCGTGGTAGGGTTTGATAACGTGCCGCTAACCGAGCACTTGCAGCCGCCTCTAACCTCGCTGCGCCAGCCGATTGACCAGGTTGCCCGAAAACTGATTGAGATGCTCATCGCAGTGCTCAAGAACGAACCCTTGGCAGAACGCCAGGTACTCATCGCGCCGGAATTAATCGTGCGCGCTTCGAGCGGCGCGCCGCGCTAGGACAAAGTTGTTTTTTTACTCGACGCCTTAAACGTTTAAGGCGAAATGGATATGGACGATGCGAAACTGGATAGTCACCGAAACACCCTTCCGACCCACGCAACTCAATCACCTTGAGACGGTGTTCACAATCGGTAATGGCTATTTAGGTGTGCGCGGCGCTTTTGAGGAAGGCTATCCAGGCGAGCAGCCGCTCGTCCTGATTCACGGCCTTTTCAACCAGCCGGAAGGCGCCGAAGTCTCCGAATTGGCCGGCGTACCGGCTTGGACCGGCCTGGAACTGGCCTTCGACGGCGCCCGGTTTCGCCTGGATCAGGGCGAGTTACTGGGCTACGAACGCACGCTCGACTTGCGATCGGGTCTGCTGCGGCGCGCCGTGCTGTGGCGCATACCCGGCCAAACTGTATTGAGGTTGGTCTTTGAGCGTTTCGCCAGCCTCGCCCGCCCGCATATCCTGGCGCTGCGCGTCCAGGCGACGGCGCTCGACGGCGACATGATGATTGAGGCCGCCGGCGGTCTGGGCGACGCCGACCGCAGCCATTGGACCGATATCGAAGTGGGGCGCGGCGCGCCGCAACAAGCGTTCTTGCAAGCGCGCGCGGCGCAGTCGGGCTACCGGCTGGGTATGGCCGCGCATTTCGACGCCGGGCCGGACATACGGCCCGAAGCCGGCAGCCGGCCCACATTCAAATTCATGGCGCGCCGGGGACAGACCGTTACCCTGACCAAGTTCATCGCCATCCACACCAGCCGCGACGCCGCCCGGCCATTAGACGCCGCCCGCGCGGCTCTGGGAACCGCCGTCGATCTGGGATATGACGCGCTGTACCGGGAAAGCGCCGAAGCCTGGGAAGCGACCTGGCACGCCAGCGATGTCGAAATCGAAGGCGACGATTTCGCACAGTTGGCGATTCGCTTTGCGCTGTACCACCTGTTGATCGCTGCTCCACGCGATGACGAGCGGGTGAGCATCGGCGCAAAGACTCTCTCCGGGCGCGGCTACAAGGGACATGTGTTCTGGGATACCGAGCTTTTCGCGCTTGCCCCACTCACGTTCACACAGCCGGCGCTGGCACGCAACCTGTTGATGTACCGGTACCACCTGCTGCCGGGGGCGCGCACGAAAGCGGTGAACAACGGCTTTGAGGGCGCCATGTATCCCTGGGAGAGCACCGACACCGGCGAGGAGACCACCCCGAAATGGGGAGCGCCCCTGCCGCCGGACGGTCGCCGCGAGCGTATCTGGACCGGCGACCGCGAGATTCACATCTCAGCGGATATCGCCTATGCGATGCGCCAGTATTGGCAGGTGAGCGGCGACGACGATTTCATGGCGCGCTATGGCGCAGAGGTCATTTTAGACACCGCCGTGTTCTGGGGCAGCCGGGTCGAGTACAACGCGGCGCAGGATCGCTACGAGATCTCGCACGTCATCGGCCCGGACGAGTATCACGAGGATGTCAATAACTCGGTCTTCACCAATGTGATGGCGCGCCGGCACCTGCAAACCGCGCTCGAGATTCTGGCGTGGCTGGAACGGCACGCCCCGGCCCAGGCCGGCGCGCTGCGGGATCGCCTCGCGCTCACGCCGGCGCGCCTGGAGCACTGGCGCGACGTGATTGCTAAGATGTACATCCCACGCGACGGCGACCTACTGGTGGAATTCGACGGCTTCTTCGACCTGGAGCCGGTCGATGTGGCGGCTTACTGGCCGCGCACGCGCAGCCTGCAACATATTTACGGCGTACCGGCGACCAACCGGACACAGATCATCAAGCAAGCCGATGTGGTGATGCTAATGGCGCTGCTGGGCGATGCGTTTGGCCCGCCTGAGATGCAGCGCGCCAACTGGGACGTCTACGCACCGCGCTGCGACCACGGCTCGTCGCTGAGCGCCGCCATCCACGGCTTGGTCGCGGCGCGGCTCGGCATGAGCGACCAGGCCTACGCGCTGTGGCGGCAGGCTGCCGGCGTGGACCTGGAAGACAACAAAGGCAACGCCGCCGACGGCGCTCACGCCGCAGCAGCCGGCGGGCTGTGGCAGGCCATCGTTCTAGGGTTCGCCGGGCTGCGCCAAGCCGGAGACGGGATATCCCTGACCCCGAACCTGCCACCGCACTGGCGGCGGCTGCGCTTCCGGGTGATGCATCGCGGGCGGCTGCGTGACGTGACCATCACGCCGGACGGCGTGACGATTGCATAGATCGGGCGAGACCGAATCGAGAATGGCAGAAGTAGGAAGGAGGTGAGGCATACCTGACTTGAATCAAAACCTAAACAAGAAACTCTTTACCCGCACGATGTTTTTGAGGAGGAAACTTCGATGAGAAAAGCTTTAGTCACTTTGTTGGTCACGGTCTTGATCCTGGGCGCGCTGCCGGTGTTTGCTCAGGAGGGGGCCACCGAGCTAACCCTGATGGGCTGGTCGTCGTCTGATGCCGAGAACACGCGCTTGCAGAAGATGATCGACACCTTCAACGCGGAACACGAAGACATCCAGGTCAACCTGAACCTGGTGCCGGAATACGACACCACCTTGCAGGCCGGGCTAGCCAGCGGCGACCCGCCGGACGTGTTCTATGTGGACGTCTTCCGCTTCTATGACCTGGTAGGCGCCGGCGCGCTGGCATCCGGCGAGGGTATCATCGAGACCCCGGACGATTTCTACCCGTCGCTGCGCAACGGATTTACCTATGAAGGCGCGTTCTACTGCCCGCCCAAAGACTTCTCGACGCTGGCGCTGTTCTACAACAAGGATATGTTCGACGCGGCCGGCCTGGAGCCGCCCACGACCTGGGATGAACTGCGCGCGGCTGCCGAAGCGCTGACCACTGAAGAGCATGTCGGCATCGTGCTGCCAGCGGACTTCGCCCGCTGGATCGCTTTCTTGTACGCGGCCGGCGGCTCGGTGACCAACGAGGATTTCACCGAGATGACCATCAACAGCCCGGAGGCGCTGGAGGCGCTGGAGTTCTACACCAACTTGATCTTGGACGGGTACGGAGGGACGCCCTCCGAACTGGATTCGGGCTGGCCGGGCGAAGCTTTCGGCAAGGAAAAGGCGGCTATCGCCGTCGAGGGTAACTGGACGGTGCCTTTCATGGCCGATAACTTCCCCGACGTAAACTACGGCGTGGTCGAGCTGCCCGAAGGTCCGGGCGGCAAAGCGACGATGGCCTTCACGGTCTGCTACGCCGTGGCCGCCGAGTCGGACAACCAGGAAGCAGCCTGGACGCTGGTCAACTGGTTGACCGGCCCCGATGGGATGAAGCAGTGGACCGACCTGGGCCTGGCGATGCCTACCCGCGCCTCGCTGCGCGATAGCTGGCTGGAACAGTTCCCCAACCTGGAGCCGTTCCTGGCCGGCGCAGCGTATGCGCATCCCTGGCAGTTCACCGCCGGTTTCCAGGACGTGCTGGATACGGTGAATGACAACATCCAGCGGATCCTCGACGGCAACCAACTGCCCGAAGATGCGCTGGAGGAAATCGCCGAGGTCGGCGCTGAAGTGCTCGAGCGCGCGGCTGAAGACTAAGACTTGGTTGTTGCTCATGGGGAGCCGGGCCGGCCCGGCTCCCTTGATTAAATTGGGGGAGGGAGATATGGCTGCAACAACGCAAAGCGTAGGTCAAATGCAAAATCAGATTCGCATTTTGGGCCGGTCATATGCCCAAGACGAAGTGCTCGCCGGCGTCTTTTTTATGCTGCCGGCAGTCCTGGTGTTCCTGGTGTTTTTGATTATTCCGATTTTCTTCGCCGTCGCGATCAGCTTCACCGATTGGGACGGCCTCAGCACGCCGGACACTGCACAGTATGAAGGACTCAAGAATTACTCTGAACTGCTGCTTGAGTCGGGCATCCGGCAGAAAGACTTTTTTAAGGCGCTCAAGAACACGGTGTATTACACCCTTGGCGTCGTTCCACTTCAAACCGTCTTGGCGCTGGCGCTGGCAGTGGTCGCCAACCAGGGATGGCGCCGGGCGCGCAGTTTCTTCCGCACCACGTTCTATTTTCCATCCATCACCTCTTCTATCGTCATCTCGCTGATCTTCATGTGGCTGTTTACCAAGAGCGGGTTGATTAATTACCTGCTCCAGGCGGTCTTTCCCGGCTATACGCCCATCAACTGGCTAGACGACTCCACCGGCTTTTTCCACGGCATTTTCAACCTCTTTGGCCTCAACCTGCGCAGCGCGCCGGAGTGGATGCGCAGCGATATCGCCGGGCTGGCGATCTGGGATTGGCTGAGTGGGCCGAGTACGACGATGGTCGCGATTATGCTGCTCAACATCTGGACCACTTCCGGCACCATAATGGTCATCTTCCTGGCTGCGCTGCAGGACATTCCCAGGCCGCTCTACGAAGCCGCCTCAGTCGATGGCGCTACCGCTTGGCGCACCTTCCGCAGCATTACGCTGCCGATGCTGCGCCCCACGATCTTTTTTGTGGTCACCATCGGCATGATCGGTTGTTTCCAGGTATTCGACCAGATTTTCGTTATCTCCAGCGGCGGCCCGGCCAAGACCACGCTTACCATCGCGTGGATGGTGTATCGCAATGGCTTTCTAAACGCCGATATGGGCCTGGCGGCGGCGACGGCGTTGATCTTGTTCGCCATCATCTTCGTACTGACCCTGATTCAGCGCCGGGTCATCGGCGAACGCGCCCGGATATAAAGAGGAT
>JAFGMM010000056.1 GCA_016927535.1 Anaerolineae bacterium | reverse complement strand
TGGATGTTGATCTGCGCGGTGGTGTTTGTGGTGTACCTGCCGGCCGAGACTTACTTCGATCTTGCGGCGACCCTGCGGGTCGGCGTGCCGGCGGTTGTGGGGATATTGCTTTTCGGGGTGCAGCGCCATCCCCGGCGGCTGCCCATCATGGTCATTGTCTGGCTGCCGACGCTGCTCATCGTGACTCAACTGCCCGGCTTCTTGCCCGGTTGAGCGGCTGCTTCCAGCGCCGCCATCGTCTGGCGCGCGGCTGCCTCCCAGGTGAAGCGCGCCGCCTGCGCCTTGCCCGCCTCGACCAGGCGCGCGCGCAGCTCCGCGTCGCCGGTGATGCGCGCAATCGCCGCCGCGATGTCTGCGACGCTTTCCGGGTCTACCATCAGCGCCGCATCGCCGGCCGCCTCCGGCAGTGACGAGGTATTCGAGCAGACTACCGGCGTCTCACAGCGCATCGCCTCCAGCACGGGGAAGCCAAATCCTTCGTGTCGTGATGGAAAGAGAAAGGCGACAGCGCCGCTGTACAGCGCGGCGACGTGCGCGCCGTCGATGTAGCCGGGGAAGCGCACCCACTCCTCAAGCCCCAGGCGGCGCACGGCTGCGAAAATGTCTTCGTATAGCCAGCCCTTCTTGCCGCCCAACACCAGATAATACTTTGCGCCGGCCTCCGACCGCCACGCCGCGTAAGCTTCCACCAATCGAGATAGATTCTTGCGCGGTTGGATACTCCCCAGGTAGAGCAGGTACGGGCCGGGGATATCGTACTGCGCGCGCACGGCTTCGAGCGCCTCGGCATCGTGCACCGGTTTGAGGTTGGGATCGACGCCGGGATAAACCACGCGAATCTTTTCGCCCGGTACGCCGTAGAACGCCATCAAATCGCGGCGGGTGGCGGCGCTGTCCGCGAGGACGCACCGGGCGCGGCGGGCGCTGTAGCGCGTGGTCAGATCGATGTAGAGGCGAGATGCGGCGGTATGCGCCTCCGGGAAATAGCGGTGGCCCAGGTCGTGCACCGTCGCCACGCCGGGGCCGGGGAATACAAACGGCAGGGTGTGCGCCGGCACAAAGGTCACGTCGGGGCGGTCGGCGAAGAGAGCGCGCGCAAACCGCAGGTGAGTCCACAGGCGCGGGAAGGGGAGAGCGGTCAGAGTCCAGCGCTCAGACTCTACAGTCCAGACGCCGGCGGCGGCCGGCGCGTGATCGATCATGCCCCGGATGCGGCGCGTCGCGCCGGCGGCAGGGAAGAGGGCCGGGTCGGGTACGTCGCGGAAGTACAGCGTCAGGTGATGTTGCGTGTTCAGATTGATGAGCGCGCGGATCAGGTGCAGGCTGTAGGCTTCGGTGCCGGTGCGCTGCTTGACGGTGGTCCGGCTGGCGTCTATGGCGATGCGCAACCCTTATTAACCCTCGCTGTTTTCGGCTTCGCTTTCGCTTGGAACTGCACTTTCGGGCGCGGCGTCTTCGCCCGCTTCGACGTTCGCTGCTTCTTCGGCCCGTGCAGGCGATTCGGCTGTGTCTTCCGGTAATTCCCCGGCGGGTTTGGGCGCTCTCCGGTGGCCGAAGGCGGCGATGAGCGTGAGCAGTCCGATGGCGGCGAAGAAGGCCGGCCAGCCGTTTTCTACCACGCCGACCATCTCCGGCGGGATCATGCCCAGCGTGTAAGGCAGCGCGATGACGCCGGCCAGGGCGCTGACCAGCGCGACCGGCGTCAGGCCGCGCACGCGCGCCAGCAGCGCCGTCAGCAGCAGCGCCAATCCCAGCGCGACCAACACGAGCGGCCACAGGGTTACCGGCTCGACTCCCAAGAAAAGCGCGCTCCCGGCGACGGCGGCGGCGCTCAGCGTGACGAAGCTCCCTAAAAACAACAACCCTGCCTCGACCCGCCGGTTGAGCAGGGCGCGCGCCAGCATTGAGACACCGAACGCGCCGAGCAGCAGGATGATAGCTACCCAGGGCGATTGGTTCTGGTAGTTAAGAAAGGCCCATACGCCGACGGCGATGAACAGGATGCCCGGCACGTAAGTATGCATCGGTCGGGTAGGATGCACGGGTTCGGCGGGCGGTTCCAGGCGAGAAGAGTTTTCCATATCTATTTTTCCAGTTCCAATAATTGTTTGACCCAGGCCGCTTCGGCACCGGTGAGCGGGCCGGGCGGCGGCTGTGTGTAGTCGATGCTGCGGTCGTAGCTCCCGCGTGCGTAAGACTCGGCGACGGCTCGCTGCATGTCTAGCGGCGCGTCGGGGTCACTGCCGAGCAGCGGCGCCGGCACAACCGGCAGGGGTTCGGAGAGTCGCACCGGCCAGACTTCGCAGGGGCGACGGCGATGGGCGCGGCTCAAGAGGATGTAGTAGGGAGCCGGCGGCGGAGGGTCTTTGACCTCGATGCGTTCGCCTGTGCGCAGCAAGTCGATTTCTAAAAGGTGGACGTTGGCGTTTAGCAGCGCCCGGCGCTTGTGCAGGTATGCATCGAAAGCGGCGTTGCCTTTGCGTTTATTGATCGGCGAAAGGATTTTGATGACGGTGACGAGACGTTCTTCGGGCACGGCGGTTATGTGAACTGCCGTGACTCGCATTTCCTCCTCAACGAGGTTCTGAGTTAGGAACGGCGCGGGAGCAATCGCCGCGCCGGCCGGCGTCGTGGGGATTTGCGGTCCTTCGGCGATTGCGACATCCGGCAAAAAAGCTTGCGGGTTCTCCAGGCCCAAGACGCCGATCTCGATACGCGGCTCCAGGCGCGCCACGTAGTTTGAAGGTAAGAGGGTGTTAAGCTGCGCGCGCACCTGGCTTGCCAGTTCGCTGTGAAAGTCGCGCCACAGATAGGGCTGTTCGATGTACGGGTCCATTCCCGGAAACGGCGACGGCATAGGCTGACTCCTATAACTGGAGCTTTAGTAATTGCTTTACCC
>JAFGMM010000055.1 GCA_016927535.1 Anaerolineae bacterium | reverse complement strand
CGGGCGTATTCGTCTTTGATCTTGTCGAGGCGGTCGTCGTGCCGCTGGGCGTGTGAGGGCGGTTTGACAACTGGCGGCGGCGCTTTCATCGCTTCGCTGCCTGCCCTATTGACTTCTTCGAGGGTCGCGATGAAGTCTTCATCCTCATCCTCATCTTCATCCTCATCCTCATCTTCGTCCTCGTCCTCGTCTTCGTCCTCATCTTCATCGGCATCTGTCTGACGCCACGGCGACCCCTGCGGGCGGAAGAAATAACCGGCGATCATGCTCAGGCCGATGAGAATCAAGATGCCGGGCCACCATAAATCGGTCATGAACAGGACGCCCAGGCCAACCAGCCACACTGCGCCCTGCAAGCCATACCAACCGCGCCCTCTCCCTATGTCGTTCACGAGGCTGGTCAGCCCGATGAGAATCAGAATCCCCGGCCACCACCACCCGGTTAAAAAGAGAAGACCCAGCCCGATTAGAAATATCGCGCCGGAGACATCACTTGAGCGCCTTCTTTGTCGCATTCGTCGCATGACCATCCCCTTATAACGGTAAGTTGAACCACTCGGTGTGCTGTCGTATATTGATACGGTTCATGATCTCGTTGAGTTCCGGGTTTTCTCCTAAGTGGCCGACGACCGGTAAACTTCCTCCATCGCATAGATCATATCTTGGGTCTTCTCGACCTGCTCCGACACGTCGTCGAACAGCCGCCGCGCGCTGCTGCTGTCGATATCTTGTGCGTCGATCAACTGCATCTGCGCGTACAGCGTGCCCATCGCCGCCAGCATGTTGTCGATCTGGATATCGGCGCGGGTGGTCACGCTTTCCAGGTGCCGCAGATTGTGCAGTTGCATACGCTTGCTGCGCAGCGCGCGCTCCAACTCGGCGTACACGTCGGGGTCTTGCTCGGCAGCGAGGCGCTCTTCCATTTGCGCGATCACCTTCGGCGCCGTCTTGATGTCGCCGAGAACCACCGGGTTGCTCTTCAGGCTGCCCGCCCGCCGCGCGAGGCTGCGGATTGCCTCGATGCCCTTGTCCATTTCGGCGGCGGCCTCCTCAAGCAGCGCGCGCTTTGCGCCGGACACCCGGCGGGTCAGGTCGTCGATGCTGGCGCGGTACACCAACGCTTTTTCCAACCGCGCGCGGATGTACAGGTCTTCGGTCGGTTCCGGGGCGGCGGATGCGCGCGGCGGCGCGCCGGCGGTTTCCCTGACGGCGGCGGCAGGGCGCTCCTCGGCGGTAGCAGCGGCTTCGCGGCGACCGTTTAGCAGCGGGCGCGCGAGATAACCGACCAGCGCCATGAGAGCGAACACTATCACGCTGTCCGGCCACCAGGAATTCGTCACGTCCAGCGCCCCGACGCCCACGAACAAGAAGAAGGCTTGCAGGCTGAACCAGCTTCGCCGCCCGCCGACCATAAGCTGAGGGACGAGCATCAGCGCCAGAAAAAACATGCTGTACGGCCACCATGCATGGGTCATCGCAGTGATCGCCAGTCCGACCAGGAAAAGCAAGCCGGAAATCTCGTTGGCGTTTCGCTTAGGCAGCGACATGTTCTCTCCTTCCTCGCTTTGCTTTCGCTTCGCGCCTAATCTTAAGCCTAATTCTCGTCGTCTAGTTGCAGCAGCGCCATGAACGCCTCCTGCGGCACTTCGACGTGCCCGATCATCTTCATGCGCTTCTTGCCCTTTTTCTGCTGTTCCAGCAGCTTTTTCTTGCGCGTCACGTCGCCGCCGTAGCACTTGGCGAGCACGTCCTTGCGCAGCGCTTTGACATTGGCGCGGCTGATGACCTTGCTGCCCACCGCCGCCTGGATCGGCACCTCGAACAACTGGCGCGGGATCAGCCGCTTGAGCCGGCTCACCAGGCGCTGCCCTTTGTGGTAGGCGTCGTCCTCGTGCACGATCATCGCCAGCGCGTCCACGGCTTCTTTGTTCACCAGCACATCCAGCTTGACCATCTTGCCGGGCCGGTAACCGTCGAAGTGATAATCCAGCGAAGCGTAGCCGCGCGTGATCGACTTGAGCCGGTCGTAGAAATCGACGATCATTTCGGCGAGCGGCATGCGGCAGTCTATCGCAATGCGCGAACTGTCGATGTACTGGGTGTCGATGTACTCGCCGTGCTTGCGTTTTACCAGGTCCATCACCACGCCGATGTAGTTCTCCGGCATGAAGATTTGGAGACGCATCCACGGCTCGCGGACCTCCTCGACCTCGCCGGGGTCGGGCAGGTCGGATGGGCGGTCGATCTCGACCACCTGGCCGGTGCGCATCAGCACTTCGTAGCGGACGCTGGGCGCGGTAGCGATGATGTCCAGGTCATATTCGCGCTCCAGGCGCTCCTGGATGATTTCCATGTGGAACAGACCCAAGAACCCGCACCGGAACCCGAAGTTAAGCGCCTGCGAGGTCTCCGGCTGGAAGACCAGCGAAGCATCGTTAAGCTGGAGCTTTTCGAGCGCGTCGCGCAAGTCGGCGTAGTCTTCACCCTCCACCGGATAGAAGCTGGCAAACACCATCGGCTTGGCCTGCTCGTAGCCGGGCAGCGGCTCGGCGGCGCCGCCCTGCCACAGGGTAAGGGTATCGCCTACACGGCACTCGCGCACCGTCTTTAACCCGGTGGCGACATAGCCCACCTCCGCCGCCGTCAATTCCTGGGCCGTCCGCATCTCCGGCGCGAAGTGGCCGATCTCGACCGGCTCGATGTGCGTATTGTTCGACATCAGGCGCAGTTCGTCGCGCCGGTCGATTTTGCCATCGACCACGCGCACGTAAGCGACGACGCCCTTGTACGAGTCGTAGTGCGAGTCGAAGATCAAGGCGCGCAGCGGCGCACCGGGGCGGCCCTTCGGCGGCGGGACGCGCGCGACGATTGCCTCCAGCACCGCATCCACGCCTGCGCCGGTCTTGGCCGAGACCTGTAAGACCGCCTCCGGCGCGATGCCCAGCAGATCGACGACCTCTTGTTTCACGTCGTCGGGCAGCGCCGCCGGCAGGTCGATCTTGTTGATGACCGGGATGATCTCAAGGTCCTGCTCCATCGCCAGGTACAGGTTGGCGAGCGTCTGCGCTTCGATGCCCTGCGACGCATCCACCACCAGCAGCGCGCCCTCGCAGGCTTGCAGTGCGCGGCTTACTTCATAGGAAAAGTCCACATGGCCCGGCGTGTCGATTAGGTTAAGCTCGTAGGTCGCGCCGTCCTGGGCCGTGTAGCTCATGCGGACCGCGCTCGCCTTGATGGTCACGCCGCGTTCGCGCTCCAGGTCCATCGAGTCGAGTATCTGCTCTTGCATGTCGCGCTCGGCGATGGTGCCGGTCATCTGGAGCAGCCGGTCCGCGAGCGTGCTCTTGCCGTGGTCGATGTGGGCAATGATGCAAAAATTACGAATATGTGAAATGTCCATACACCTGCTCAGTGATTCCTCGGCACAATCTGCCTGACCGGGATTGACAGCCCCGGCAATACATTCTCTCCACCTGTTTACTTCAATTTATTATAACACCTGGTTGGAAAGTAGCACTGCAAAATAGCGCGGTCGCCGCCATGTGTAGGGGCGGGTTTCAAACCCGCCCCTACAGGCGGGAGCGCCGTGTGGCACGACCGCCATACCTGGGTATCAGTTCGCATAAAAAACCAATATCGCGTTATTCTATGGAGCTAACCATGTCGCTGCGCGACACCACAAGAGGATGAAAATACCTCACCCCCTCTTATCCCCCTCTCCATTGGATGGAGAGG
>JAFGMM010000054.1 GCA_016927535.1 Anaerolineae bacterium | reverse complement strand
CCTCTCCATGTTATGGAGAGGGGGAATCGGAGCCAACATCTGGGGGGTTCTCCCCCTCTCCACCATGTGGAGAGGGGGCTGGGGGGTAAGGTGAGTCTAAAACATTTTCTGAAGGTCTATAGCTCACCCCGCGAATTCCCAGAGAGCCAAATCTGGCTAACCGCTAAAAGCTAATAGCCAACAGCTAATAGCCAATCGCTACTCGCAGAAAGGATCATTTGACAATGCAAACCGAAATTGTTTTTGCCGGGTTTGGCGGGCAGGGCGTGCTCTTCGCCGGGCAGCTTTTGGCGTATACGGCGATGGACGAAGGCAAACATGTCACGTGGATCCCCTCCTACGGGCCGGAGATGCGCGGCGGCACGGCAAACTGCACCGTGGTCATCAGCGACGAGCCGGTGGGCAGCCCGGTAGTGCGCAACCCGGCGATTGTGGCGGCGTTCAGCCTTCCCTCGCTGGACAAATACGAGCCGATGGTCAAACCCGGCGGTCTGCTGATCGTCAACAGTTCGCTCATCGAACGCCCGGTCGCGCGCGGCGACATCGAAGCGCTGCCGGTGCCGGCCAACGACATCGCCGCCCGGATCGGCAGCCCCAAGCTGCTCAACGTGATCGTGGTGGGGGCGCTGTTGGCGCGCCGTCCGGTGGTGAGCATGGAGGCGGTCAAAGCGACCCTCGACGCCAACCTCACCGGGAAGAAGCGCGACCTGCTGGAGTTGAATTACCAGGCGCTCCACGAGGGCTATGCACGGGCCGCCCTGCCGTGACGTAATCGGCGCACAAGAATTCTGTTTTCGGCCCAAAAGTCTGGACTAACTCAGCCGGCATGGGTAGAATAACGTCAGCAGGCGTCTGAGTGACGTTTGGTGCTTTCCTGTCTTTAACCTTTAACTTCCAGCGCAACTATTGAGGAGGCCCCCGTGAAGAATCCGCTATCACGTGTTGTTATCAGCACTCTATTACTGGCTGCTTTGTTAGTTGGTGCCTTCAGCGTTTACGCGCAGGACGAGGAGCCGACTTTCAGGGTCGCCGCCGAAGAAGCCGTCTTGCGTGACACCGCGCACGATGTGCTAGGCGAAAACCTGGAGACCCTCTGGCCGGGGCGCGTCGGCACCCTGTTAGGGCGAAGCCGGGCCGGTAGCTTTGTCTATGTCAAGATGGACAGCGGCGCGACCGGTTGGGTGCGCGTGGCTAACATCGAAACCGATTTCAACATCGAAGACCTGCCGGTGCAGCAGTCCGGTCGGGTCGAGATCATCCCGCCGACCCCGCCGCTTGCCACCGTGACGGTCGATACGCTCCTGCGTGACACGGCGCATGAAGTGATGGGGAAGGATATCGAGACCGTACCCGCCGGCGAAGGGGTCGAAGCGCTGGGCATCACCCGCGCCGGGAACTACATCTACGTGAAGACGATCACCGGCGCGCAGGGCTGGCTGTTCCTCGCCGACGCCGAACTGAACATCGGCGCTACCGCGCTGCCGGTCGAGCAGTCCGGCAAGGTCGAGATCACCCAACCCGTCGAGCCGGCCTTCACCGTCACCGGCGACGCGGCGCTGCGCGACCGCCCGGCGGACCGGTTCAAGCCGGTCGATAAGGTGTGGGAAGGCCGCACCGGGACGCTGCTGGGCAAGACGATGATCGGCACCTTCGCCTACGTCGAGATGGACAACGGCGCGCAGGGCTGGCTGTCGTTCGAGGTCATCGACACCGATTACCCGACGGAGCGGTTGCCGGTCGTGACCGAGGTCGAGATCGTCGAGCCGGTATCGAAAGACTTCACCGTCACCGGCGACGCCGAGCTTGCCGACCGCCCCGCCGCGACCTATAAGCCGGTCGATACCGTGTGGGAAGGCCGCACCGGGACGCTGCTGGGCCGCACCATGATCGGCTCCTACGTCTACGTGGCGATGGACAACGGCGCCCAGGGCTGGCTGCCGGCCGATGTCGTCGAGAGCGCGTACCCGATTGAGGCGCTGCCGGTCGTGACCGAGGCCGAGATCATCGCGCCGGCGTCGAAGGACTTCACCGTCACCGGCGTCGCCGAGCTTGCCGACCGCCCCGCCGCAACCTACAAGCCGGTCGATACCGTGTGGAAAGGTCGCACCGGGACGCTCGAAGGGACGACCATGATCGGCTCCTACGTCTACGTGGCGATGGACAACGGCGCCCAGGGCTGGCTGCCGGCCGACGCCGTTAAGAGCGCCTACCCGCTCAAGGCGCTGCCGGTCGTGACCGAGGCCGAGATCGTCGCGCCGATGCCGAAGACCTTCACGGTCACCGGCGACGCCGAGCTTGCCGACCGCCCCGCCGCGACCTACAAGCCGGTCGAGGCGCTGTGGGCGGGCCGCACCGGGACGCTCGAAGGGGCGACCATGATCGGCTCCTACGTCTATGTGACGATGGACAGCGGCGCGCAGGGCTGGCTGCCGGTCGAGGCAATCGAGACCGCTTACCCGCTCGCAACCCTGCCGGTCGTGACCAAGGTCGAGATTGCCGGGCCAACGCCGGTGGTTGCGACGGTCACCGCCGAAAGCACGCCGCTGCGCGACACCGCACACGACAGCCTGGGTGAGGATATCGAGACTCTACCGGCCGGCGAAGAAGCGAAGGTCATGGGCATCACGCGCGGCGGGCGCTTCGTCTACGCCGAGACGATCACCGGCGCGAAGGGCTGGCTGGCGCTGTCGGATGTCGAGCTAAACGTCGATGCCGCCGTCCTGCCGGTCGAGCAGTCCGGCGCGGTCGAACTGGCGATGCCGGCCATCACGCCGGCCTTCACCGTCGCCGGCGACGCCAGCCTGCGCGACGCCGCGCACGACACGGTGAGCCAGGAAGTCGAGCCGCTGTGGGCGGGCCGCACCGGGACGCTGCTGGGCGTCACGCGCGGCGGCAGCTTCTACTACGTGGCGATGGACAGCGGCGCGCAGGGCTGGCTGCGCACCGGCAGCGTCGAGACCGAGTATCCGATCGCACGCCTGCCCGTGGAGCAGTCCGGTCAGGTGGAAATCGTCGCGCCGCCGGCCGCCGACTTCGAGGTAACCGGCGACGGCGCGGTCCGCGATACGGCGCATGACGCGGTGGGCGCGGACATCGACCCGGTATGGGAAGGCCGCACCGGGACGCTGCTGGGCGTCACGCGCGGCGGCAACTTCTACTACGCGGCGATGGACAACGGCGCGAAAGGCTGGATCGGCGCCGATATCGTCTCCACCGCCTACCCGGTCGAAATCCTGAAGGTCGAGCAGTCCGGCCAGGTCGAAACGGCGGCCCCGCTGCCCAAGACCTTTACCGTCACCGCCGAAACGATGCTGATCGACGGCAACCTGCGAGACGACCCCATCGACACGCTGACGGCCGGCGAGACCGGCACGCTGGTCAGCCGGACCTCGCTGGGTAACTACATCTACGTCGAGATGGACAGCACGGCAAAGGGCTGGGTGCCGGTTGACGCCATCGCCACCGACTACAACCTCACCGCCCTACAGCCGGTGATATCCAGCACGCTCGAGGCGGCGCCGGCGCCGGCGAAGACCTTCACGCTCGCCGATGCGGGCGCGCTGCTCGCCTGGCCGTCGGCGAACACCGGCGGCGTGGTCGTAGCGCTGCCCGCCGACAGCGCCGGGACCCTGGTGGGACGCCTGGCGAACGACAAGTTTGCCTTCGTCGAGATGGACAACGGCGCGACCGGCTGGCTCGAAGCCGGCGCGGTGACGAGCGCCTATCCCATCCACGCGCTGCCGGCGCTGAAGCCGGCGGAGGCCGCGATCGCCGTGATCGGTGTGATCACGCCGGAGACCGGCCTGAACGTGCGCCAGGCCGCCAACGCGGACGCCGAGATCATCACGGCGCTGCCGCAAGGCGAGGTAGTGGTCTTGCTGGGGCGTGCTCCCGGCAACGAGTGGCTGCGTGTCCGCGCGGCCGGCGATGTGGAAGGCTGGGTCGCTTCCCAGTACATCCGCACCGAGTACGATATCAACGAACTGCCTGAGATGACCGGCGAGTAGCCGCTAAAGCGCTTGCCGCTCGGCTGACACGAGAATCAAGCGGGCCACACCCGGCGGTGTGGCCCGTGGTTTCCGGGGCGCCGCGGTTGCGTTCAGCTTCCCGATTCCAGCAGGTGTTTCAGGGTGGCAAGCCCTTCCTCCCAGGCTTCCTCGTTCTTCTTCTCGATGATGAGCTTGTTGGCGACTTCGCCCAGGATGCCGCCGGGCGTGGTGTAATCGACGTTGACGGTCAACCGGGTCGCGCTCGCGCCGACCGGCTCGAACTTGAAATCGAAGGTGCAGTCGATGCCGGTGAGCACTTCGATGCGCATGTGCCGGTTCGGGGTGATGGCCTTGACCTCGTGTTCGCCCTTGACCCGGAACTTCATCAGTTCGTATACGTAGCTGGACTTCGACCCTAATACGGTGGGCGCCGGGGTGATGCGCTTCTGCTCCTTCATCGGCCCCCACCATTCGGGCATGCGCTCCGGCTGGTTGGCGATAAATTGGAAAACGGTTTCCGGCGGTAAGTTGATAACGATACTTTTCTCTACGTGTGGCATTTTGGTCCTCCCAGACTAAACAAAGATGGTCGTTTCCGGCTGGGTCTTGTCAGGACAGGCTGCGAAAAATTAAGACTTCAGCCAAAAATCAGTATATTTATATTATTTTTTAAGACAACTGGCGTGATACAGCGGGGCGATTATAGTCGAGGCAATCGAAATACAGCAGAACAGAAGGAGAAGGATTTGATTTTGGGTTGGGGCCGGTTTCTTTTCTGTTAGAATGCCCTGTACCGTACTCGCCGGGCGAACGAAGAACCGGCGAACGCAGTAGCCCCACAAGATAACATGGTGTTGGTTTCTCGCGCCGATTTGCCCCTACATATGGGGCTAATCGGTGGATGCGCCGCCATATGTAGGGGCAGGTTTGAAACCTGCCCCATGCACATCAACTTAAGGTTATCGTCGGTTGCGACGGGCAAGAATTTTAACTGCGAACCTTGCACAGCTAGGCTGGGTAACGCAAATAACGCGAATGAGAAAGAACCCAACCACGCACACACACGAATATGCACGAAGGGCGGCGGCAAAAGTGCCTTCTCTTTATTCGCGTTATTCGCGTTATTCGCGGTTTACTCTCTTTGCACTTCTTAAGTTGATGCATATGGGGCAGGTTTGAAACCTGCCCCTACGCCAACCCGGCGACCGCGCTACATTGCAGAGCTGCCGCGCACGCGGCTTCTGCGCGAAAACGCATTTATCATTTATAATGGATGAAGCGAACCGGGGTTCGTTCTCATTCACACATAACAATCAGAGGTGCAAAACATGGATGGGCTTTTGTTTCTCCTCTTCTTCGTCGTTGCCTTGATCGTGTTTCTGTTCGTCTCGGCGTTTCGGATCGTCAAAGAATACGAGCGCGCGGTGATCTTCCGGCTGGGGCGGGTGCTGCAAGACCCCAAAGGGCCGGGGTGGTTTCTCATCATCCCGTTCGGCATCGACCAGATGGTCAAGGTAGACCTGCGCGTCGTCACGCTGGATATCCCGCGCCAGGACTGCATCACCAACGACAACGTGACGGTGGGCGTTAACGCGGTGGCCTACTTCCGCGTGGTCGACCCGATGCGCGCCGTGATTCAGGTCGATAACTACACGAAGGCAACCTTTCAAATCGCGCAGACCAGCCTGCGCAGCGTGATCGGCCAGGTGGAACTCGATGAACTGCTGGCGCACCGCGAACGGGTCAACGACGACCTCCAGCGCATCATCGACGAGCAGACCGAGCCGTGGGGCATCAAAGTCAGCATCGTCGAGATCAAGGACGTGGAACTGCCGCCCCAAATGCAGCGCGCGATGGCGCGCCAGGCCGAGGCAGAGCGCGAGAAGCGCGCCAAGATCATCCACGCGCAGGGCGAATTCCAAGCGGCTGAGCAGTTGCAGCAGGCCGCGCGCCTGATATCCAGCCAGCCTTCGGCGCTGCAACTGCGCTACCTGCAAACCCTGACCGAGATCGCGGTCGAGAAGAACTCGACGATCATCTTCCCCCTGCCGATTGATATGCTAAACGTGTTTACCGATTTCCTTAAACAGAACACCCACCGGGATAATGTTTGACAGGCGCCTGCGCAAAGAAAATCTCGACGCGATTGCGCGCGCCTTGGGCCGCCCGTGGCTCACCTACCAGATTGCGCGCTTCGGCGACCTGGAACTGGATGTCTATATCTGCCAGGGGGCGCTTGCCATGCACCGGCACCCGGCATATGACGAACTGTTTTTGGTTTACGATGGGCGCGTCTTGCTGGGTTCGGAGCGCGGCGACCTGGACATGCGGGCGGAGGAACTGGCAGTCGTGGCGAAGGGGACGGCGCACCAGACCAGTTCGGCGCAGCCGGCGATTATAGCGCTGCTGCGGGTGGCAGATACGGTGTTTTTACGGCGCGATGGGCGCTGGCGGATGTTTGCGTCCGACGCGGACCCGCCGCCGGAAAAGGTGAACCTGGGTGCGCTGTACACGGGATTGCAGCAAGCATACCACCCGGTGCAGGCGGCGCGCTACGAAGGCTGGTGGCTGCAACTGGCGCGCTGCGCCGGCGCAGGCCCGTCGCACACGGCGTCCCCGTTCGGGACGCCGCTGCTGGTGATGCGGGGCAGCGTGACGGTTCGCACCAGCGACGAGGTGCTGCCGGCGCAGGCCGGCGATGTGGTGATTGCGTCGCCGGGCGTCGAGTACTACCTGGAAACGCCCGGCGCTGCGATGGTGACGTGGCTGGAGCCGGGCTGATTCGGGGTAACTGTTCACCTCGTGGGTTCCCACAGCTACACTTGCGCCTGCGCGCAGTGCAGGTGAAGCCGTGGGCTAATCCACGCAAAACGTGGCGGTTGGGCACGATAGCCGACGGCTTATGGAGATTGAATAATTAAATGGGTAATAGTTACAACGTCGAAAAATACTCTGTTATACCAGCGCAAACGCCGGTTTGCCCGTAGGG
>JAFGMM010000053.1 GCA_016927535.1 Anaerolineae bacterium | reverse complement strand
GGCAGCGCGCGGCGCGGCGCTGCGCGTATCGCTGCACGACGGCGCGGCGGTGATCCGGGAGGCGACGCTCGACGCGCCGGCGCTCCGGCTGGGGCTGGCGTGGCGCGGGCTGGAGGTCGCGCCGTGGTATCCCAACGGCAAGGGCGAGCAGCCGCTTTATACGTTAAATGTCGTGCTCTACGACGCGGACGGCGCAGAGATCGACCGGGCGACGCGGCGCGTGGGCTTCAAGCATGTCGAGTGGCAGCCCTGCGAGGGTGCGCCGCCGGGCGCCGACCCGTGGCTGTGCGTGGTCAACGGCGCGCCGGTGTTCTTGCAGGGCGTGAACTGGACGCCGGTCCGCCCGAACTTCGCCGACGTGACCGAGGCGAACTGCCGCCAACGCCTGGAAACTTACAAGGCGCTGGGCGTGAACATCCTGCGCGTGTGGGGCGGTGCGGTGCTGGAGAAGGCGTGGTTCTACGACGCCTGCGACGAGTTGGGCTTGATGGTGTGGCAGGAGTTCCCACTGTCGTCATCGGGCACCGATAACTACGCGCCCGACGACCCGCAGAGCATCGCCGAGCTTGCCGCCGTCGCCCGCTCGTACATCGCGCGGCGGCAGCATCACGTAAGTCTGCTGCTGTGGTGCGGCGGCAACGAGTTGATGAACCTCCCCAGCCCCGATAACCCGTTTGGCCGGCCGCTCGATTTGCGACACCCGATGCTCCGGCGCTTCGCCGAGATTGTGCGCGCCGAAGACCCGGCGCGGCGCTTCCTGCCCACTTCGGCGCAGGGGCCGCGCTTCATGGCGAACCCGTTGGAATTCGGCCAGGGCGTCCATTGGGACGTACACGGACCGTGGGACGTGAGCGGTACGATAGGCCTCGAATGGGATGAGTACTGGCGCAAGGACGACGCGCTCTTCCGCGCCGAGACCGGCGCGCCCGGCGCCAGCCCGGTCGATATCATCGAGCAGTACAAGGGCGACTGCGACGTGATGCCGGCGTCGTTTGAAAACCCGCTGTGGCGGCGCACCTCCTGGTGGATCGAGTGGCCCCATTACATCAAAGAGCACGGCAAGGAGCCGGAGAGCCTGGCGGCTTACGTCGCGTGGAGCCAGCAGCGCCAGCGCGACGCCCTGGCGACGGCGGTCGGCGCGTGCAAGGCGCGCTTCCCGCGCTGCGGCGGTATCATCTTGTGGATGGGGCATGACTGCTTCCCGTGTACGGCCAACACCGCCATTTTAGACTTTCACGGCCGGCCCAAGCCGGCGGCGGAGGGGCTGAGCAAGATCTGGCGGGAGCGAGAAGAAGAGAAGAAGAAGTAAGATATGCGCCGCAGAGACACAGAGAGCGCAGAGGCAGCGTGAGGGTATGGCATCTCGTCGATGTGAATCGTAGGGGCGGGTTTGAAACCCGCCCCTACAACCCGATTCGACGCCGTTCTCCGCTTTCGCCGACAACATCACGGGCATTCTCAAAAACCTATACTCTCTGTGTACTCTGTGTCTCTGTGGTGAATCGGTGAATCGCGCTTTGAGACACGACAAGGATAAGTTATGAGCAAAGTAACGCCGGTCCGCCGCCAATACCTCGATATCAAGAAGCAGTTCCCCGACACGCTGGTCTTCTTCCGCCTGGGTGACTTCTACGAAACCTTCGACGAAGACGCCGAGGTCGTGGCGCGCGAACTGGACATCGTGCTCACGTCGCGCAACGTCTCGAAGTCGCAGCGCGTGCCGATGGCGGGCGTGCCGCACCACGCGATGGAAAGCTACGTCGCCAAGCTGATCGAGCGCGGCTACCACGTCGCCATCGCCGACCAGACCGGCCCGGTGCCCAAGTCCGGCCTGGTCAAGCGCGAGGTCACGCGCGTGATGACGCCGGGCACGGTGGCCGAGCCGGGCATGCTCGACGAGCGGCGCAACAGCTTCATCGCCGCGCTCGCGCCCGATATCCAGCCGGGCGATGCGGGCGCGTGGAAACGCATGGGCTTCGCCTACGCCGACGTGACGACCGGCGAGTTCGCGGTGACGCAGTTAGACGACCCCGAAGCGCTGCTCCAGGAGCTTACGCGGCTGGCCCCGCGCGAGGTGATCCTGCCGCAGCACATCGCGCACGCCACTTTCCCGGAAGGCACGTTCAGCACGCCGCTCCCCGGCTGGCACTTCGACGCGCGCGCCGCCGAGCGAAATTTGATGGAACACTTCAACGTCGCCGGCCTGCAAGGCTTCGGCATTGACGGGCAGCCCTGCGCGGTCCAGGCGGCGGGCGCGCTGCTGGGCTATCTCAAGGAGACGCAGCGCGGCGCGCTGGCGCAAATCCGGCGGCTGCGCGCCTACAGCACTAAAGACTTCATGGCGCTCGACGCCGCCACGCGCCGCAACCTGGAACTCACCGAGACGATACGCGGCGGCAAGGCGAGAGGCTCGCTGCTGCACGTGCTGGACCGCACACTGACGCCGATGGGTGCGCGGATGCTGCGCGCCTGGGTGAACCAACCGCTGCTCGACTGCGACCGGCTCAACGCGCGGCTCGACGCCGTGGAAGTGCTGTACGGCGACGCTGCGCGCCGGGCTGAAATCGCGGCGGCGCTCAAGACGGTCTCCGACCTGGAGCGGCTGACCAACCGGCTGTTGACCGGGCGCGCCGGGCCGCGCGGCCTGGCGGCGCTGCGCAAAAGTCTAGAGGCCGTGCCGAAGCTGCGCGGGCTGGTCGAAGGGGCGGGCGCGCTGGCGGTGCTGACCGACCACCTCGACCCGTGCCCGGATGTGGCGGAGCACATCGCCGCTGCCATCGCCGACGACCCGCCGGCGCGCATGGATAAGGTCGGCGCGATCCGCCCCGGCTACAGCGCGGAACTTGACGACGTGGCGGACGCCAGCCGCGACGCGCGCGATTGGGTAACCGGCCTGGAGAAAGCCGAGCGCAAACGCACCGGCATCAAGAGTCTGAAGGTCGGGTTTAACCAGGTGCACGGCTATTACATCGAGGTCAGCAAGGCTAACACCGCGCTCGTCCCCGCCGACTACGAGCGCCGCCAGACTCTCGTCAACGCCGAGCGCTACATCACGCCGGAACTGAAGGAGAAAGAAGCGCTCATCCTCAACGCCGAGGAGCAAATCCTTGAGATCGAGGCGCGGCTGTTCGCGGAGCTGTGCCAGGCCGTCGGCGCGCAGGCGCCGCGCTTGCTGAAGACGGCGCGCGGCGTCGCCCAGCTCGACGTATTGACGGCGCTGGCCGAGGTAGCGGCGCGCGAGGGCTACACCCGGCCCACGCTCACCGAAGCCGATACCCTGGTCATCAAAGGCGGGCGGCATCCCGTGGTCGAGAAGTACATGCCGGCCGGCCGGCGTTTCGTCCCGAACGACGTCGCGTTCGCCGATGACACCCGCATCCAGGTCATCACCGGGCCGAACATGGCGGGTAAGTCGGTGGCGCTGCGGCAGGCGGCGTTGATCGTGCTCATGGCGCAGATCGGCAGCTTTGTCCCGGCGGATGAGGCGACCATCGGCCTGGTGGACCGCATCTTTACGCGCATCGGCGCGCAGGATGAAGTCGCGGCGGGTCAATCGACCTTCATGGTCGAGATGATCGAAACCGCGCTCATCCTCAACCAGGCCACCACGCGCTCGCTGCTCATCCTGGACGAGATCGGGCGCGGCACCAGCACTTACGACGGGCTGTCGCTGGCGTGGGCCATCGTCGAGTACATCCACAATCACCCGCGCCTGAAGGCCAAGACACTCTTCGCCACCCACTACCACGAACTCACCACCCTGGAGGACCTGCTGCCGGCGGTGGCGAACTACAACATGAGCGTGGCCGAGGAGGGCGACTCGGTGGTCTTTCTGTACAAGCTGGCGCGCGGCAGCGCCGACCGCTCGTATGGGATTCACGTGGCGCGGCTCGCCGGGCTGCCGCGCGTGGTCACGGAGCGCGCCGACGAGATCATGGAGGAACTGGAGCGCACCACCGGGCGCGCGGTCCACACCGGGCGCGAGCAGGTCGCGCAGATGGCGCTTTTCCCGGAGACCAGCCCGCTGGTGGCAGAGCTTTCGGCGCTGGATGTGGCGGCCATGTCGCCGCTGGAGGCGATCAACAAGCTGTACGAATGGCAGCAGCGCTTCGGCATACGAGAGGATTAGCGCCGCGCTATCGTGCTATAATGTAAATGTAAATGCAGGCGTCGGAAGGGAGGTGATGGTAATGGATGGTAAAGTATTGGCGTCAGTAGAGGCATTACAATCGCTGCGCGCGTGGCTGGACGAGCAGCCCGAATACAGCGAGTCCGCGTGGCCGGCCATCGAGCGCGCCATCGAGACGGGCCGCCTGATCGTACCACCCGCGCCGCCCGAATCTGTAGAAGTAGAAGAGGGTAGAGAAAACAAAGACGTGGCGCAGCGTGAGCGCCAGGCCGATGCAGTACAACTGGTGCGCCTGTGGCTGCTCAATGAGCCGGGGTTGGACCCGAAGACGCGCGCGGTCGTAGAGATGGCGAAGGCGGAGGGCATCGTAGACGACCCCGGCGCGGTCCTCAGCGCGCCGACGGTCGAGGCGGTGTTGGCGCGGCACCGCGAACGCAACGAGGCGGCGATAGCGTTGGTGCGCGCATGGGCCGCCGACGAATCGGGATACGATGAACGGGTGTGGCCTATCGTAAAACAAGCCATCGAGGAGAATCGCATGTCGTACAGGAAGCGATTCGATGACTAAGACAGTCGTGTTAGATTCAGGTCCTTTGGGAAAGCTGGCCCACCCGCGCCCCAGTCAAGAGATTCTCGGCTGGCTGAATCGCCTGATTACGTCGGGCGTAAGCGTCGCCATTCCAGAAATCATCGACTACGAAGTGCGCCGCAACTTTTTGCTCGAAGGGCTGACACAATCAATTGTACGGCTCGACGAACTCAAAGAAGAATTGCTTTACCTGCCGCTCAACACGGAGGCGATGCTGCTGGCGGCGCAGCTATGGGCCGACGCGCGCAAGCGCGGGCGCCCCACCGCCGCTCCCGATGCGCTTGACGGCGACGTGATCCTGGCGGCGCAGGCGCAGCAGGTGGGCGCCGTCGTCGCAACCGAAAACGTCGGGCACCTGGCGCTTTTCGTCGAGGCTAAGCACTGGATGGAGATAGAATGACATGTTCGGCTCCTGGTTCGACCGGACGGCGGCGGGACTCGAAATCGCCGTCGGCCCGGACGCGGTGACGATCTACTACAAAGACCGGGAAAAGGTTACTACTCAGGCGGAAGCCAGTGGAACAAAAGGACGACCAACTAAAGCATTATGAATGGCAGAGATGACGTGATGGCTGTGTTT
>JAFGMM010000004.1 GCA_016927535.1 Anaerolineae bacterium | reverse complement strand
TACTCGCGCAGCTTGCTAAACGAGAGGTAAGGCAGAGTCTCGGCGCGGCCCAGGTCGCCCAGGTGGGTCCCGCGCACCGCAAAGCGCATCTCCGGCAGCGCGCGGCTTGGCCCGGCGATCAGCGCTTCGATCCACTCGGCGCGGTACTCGGCGCCGTGACCGTAGAAGAAAGCGTCGAACGCCGGCGGCCCGCTCACCGGCAGCGGCGCGTAGACCGCCGGGTCAACGCCGTAGTACAGCGTATGCACCTGGCGCGCGCCCATCGTGCGCAGCGTCTCCGCGCCGCCCTTCGAGTTGCTGATAAAAGCGTCGTACTCGGACAGGTCCGCGCCGGGGTAGATGCGAAAGCCGCTTGCGAAGCCCTGAGAGCCTGGCAGACTGGCGGGCACGTCGCCGTCGTAATAAATCACCGGGACGCCGCAGCGCGCGCGCAGGTGCTTCGCCAGCCCGACGATTTGATTAAGCGGCACGGTGAGAAAGATCACCGCGTCTACGTCGCGCTCGCGTTCTAACACATCGCCCAGCGCCCGCTTCCAGCGCGGCACGACGAGCGTCTGCGTAGTCCGGCACACCGCCCGCTCGAACAGCGTGAGCGTGTGCGGGTCGTGCGCGCGGTCCAGGTCGGCGCGCTTGCCGCTGCCGACCAGCCGGCGCGATGCGTCGCGCGCCCACTTGAACAGGTCGCCCTCCCGCCGGGCGGGGTTGGGCACCACGCGCCACCACAGGCTTTCGATGGCCGGGCCTTGATACGGCGCGGCGAGCACTTCAACGCCCTCTTCGTATAGACCCTTGAGCAACTGCCACCATGCCGGCGTTGCGCTGAAGGGCTGCGTGAGGTCGAGAGACGAAACCAGGAACAGAAGTTTCATGTATTCGTGTAGTCACTCGCCCAAAAAAGACGCGGAGTGATTGTAATCGCCTTCGGGCAAAATGAAAACTGTTCGTTTGTGTGATTTTGCTGTATTCTCTGTGCGGTGGTTCGGTAGGGGCGGGTTTCAAACCCGCCCCATTTCAAATCAAACCCGCCCTTACCGCAATGAGGGGCGCGCAATCATACTCAATTTAAACCAATATCTGCATCTATAGGGAGGTGTGCTGTGTCCAAAGTTGCCGTTATCACCGACAGCACGTCGGATATGTCGTCCGAGTTTGCCAGAGCGCACAACATCCATGTCGTGCCGTTGTACATCCTGTTCGGCACCGACACACTGCGCGACCGGGTGGACATTGACCCGGCGGGGTTCTTCAAACGTCTGCGCGAAGACCCGCGCCATCCCCAGACCTCGCAGCCGACGCCTGCCGATTTCGCCGATGCCTACCGGCGCGCACACGAGGACGGCGCCGATGAGGTCTGCGTGTTTACGATTTCCCTTGCGCTCAGCGGTACTTACGAGTCGGCGATCAAAGCGCGGGCGGAGGTCGATTTCCCGGTGTACGTCTGCGATACGCGAACCGCGTCCGTTGCGCTTTCGCTCGTCGTCATCGCCGCCGCCGAAGCTGCCGCGCAGGGCGCCGGCGGTGAGGAAGTCTTGGAGATTGGGCGCGCGGTCGCCGAGAAGACGCAGTTGTTTTTCGTGGTCGATACGCTGGAGTATCTGCACCGGGGCGGACGCATTGGCGCGGCGAGCAAGTTCTTCGGTACCATGCTCAGCATCAAACCGATTCTGGAAGTTAGGGACGGCTTGGTCCAGGGCAAAGAGAAGATTCGCACCCGGAAGCGCGCGCTGGCCCGGTTGGTTGATTTGGTCGGCGAGTCCATCGACCCGGCCCGCCCGCTGATCGTCGGAGCCGGGCACGGTGATGCCCGTGACGAGCTTGATTGGGTTGTGCAGCAGGTCGTCGAGCGCTTCCACCCGCAGGCGTTGTACCATTTCGAGGTCGGTCCGACGGTCGGTACGCACGTCGGGCCGGGGCTGCTCGGCGTCGGGTTCTACCAGCCATAGCGCTCAGGCGTACAGCGCGCCGACGCGCTGTGCCTCTGCCGCGACCGCGTCGCGCAGGACCGGCGGCGCGACCACCTCGACCGCCGCGCCCCAGCCCAACACCCACCCGCGCACCGGGTCCAGTTCGGCCACGCGTATCGTGAGGCGGCAGCCGCCGTCGTCGTGCGCGTGGCATAGCTGGGTAGGGTGCCACAGCCGCGCCTGGATTAGCGGGGCGGCGTCGGGGTCGAAATCGAGCACGATTTCGAACGATGGCGCAACGCCTGCCAGTTGCCATGGGGGGCGCGCCTCCGATTCAAGATCGGCGGGGAAGACAAACGTTTCTTCCAGCAGAAGCGCGCGCTGTACCCGGTCGAGCCGGAATGCGCACACTGCGCCTGCCTTGGCGTCGTGGCCCACCAGGTAGACGCCGCCGACGCCGGCCGGCGTCACCAGGTAGGGCGCGACGTCAAACTGCTGCTCCTCGTACCAAAGGCGCACCATGCGCAAGCTTAACCAACCCTGCGCGATGGTCGCCAGGGCGGTGACGTGCGCCTCGTCCGGCGGCTCCGAATCGCACCGGGTTTGCCGGACGAGCAGAGCCGCGAGTGGTTTGGGTAGGGCGGTGGTCAGGCTGTCCAGCGTTGCGCTGATGGCGGGACGCTGTTCGGTCCCGTGGCCGGCGAGCAGTTGGATGCCGACAAACAGCACCATCACGGCGTCGAAGTCGAGGCGCACCGCCGGCTGGTACTGGTCGCGCATCAAGCCGAAGCGCCCGGCATCCTGCCAGATGGGGACGCCGTGCGCCCGGAGTGCTTCGATATCACGGTAGATGGTGCGGCGCTGGACGCTGGTCCGGTTGGCGATTTCGACCGCGCGCAGGCCGCCCGGATGATCGAAGAGCAGTTGTTCGAGCCGCGCCAACCGCTCCGCACGATTCGCACGCGCAGCCATGCTTTTTTCCCCCTTTGAATGCTGATCTACGCGCGCCCGGCGTTCAATTAAGGAATGACATGCGGGAAGCCAAGCGGTGCCGGGATCGGCCATGTCGGCCAGACTGTCTTGCCGTCCAGTACGCGCAGCGCCGCTTCCAGCGCCGGGTCAAAGCCGTCGAAGACGGCGTAAGACGGCCAGCTTATCTCCACATCCGGCATCAGACCGTCGCCCTCCACCGTGTGGCCGCCGGGCGTATACCACCGCGCAATCGTGATGCGTGCCGCGCCGCCGTTGCTCAGCGGGCGCCAGTTCTGCGCCGTACCCTTTCCGAAGGTCTGGACGCCGATGATGGTAGCGCGCCCGGTGTCTTGCAGCGCGCCGGCCAGGATTTCGGAGGCGCTGGCGCTGCCCTGGTCGACCAGCACCACCATCGGGATGGTCTCGGCGAGGCCGCCGAGTTCGGTTGTAAATTGTACCTCGTCCTCGGCCGTGCGCTCGATGAGCACGATGCCCTCGCCGATGAACTCGCCGGCGACGTCGACGGCGGTCTGCAAGTAGCCGCCGGCATTGCCGCGCAGGTCCAAGATCAACCCGCGCGGGTCGTTCGCCATCAGTTCCGCCAGGGCCGCGCGCTGTTCTTCGGTGGTCTGCGCGCCGAACTGCAAGAGACGCAGGTAGGCCACGCCGCCGATTATCTCACTTTCCACACTGGGGATCGTGACGCTGGCGCGCACAACCGTGATCTCCAGCAGGCCCGGTACACCTTCGCGCCGGATGCTCAGGATCACGGTGGAGCCGGCCGGCCCGCGCACCCGGTTGACCATCTGAGTTTGGTCCAGGCCGGTGATATCCTCGCCGTCTACTTCGTAAACCGAGTCGCCGGCCAGCACGCCGGCTGCCTCGGCCGGCGAAGTCTCGATCACCGAGACGATCCGCAGCGCACCGGTTACCTCATCCTTGCGCACATACGCGCCGATGCCCTCGAAGCTGCCCTGCAAGCTCTCGGTCGCCAATTGAAATTCATAAGGGGTCATGTAGCCGGTGTTGGGGTCGTCGATCACGCCGAGCATCCCGCGCAGTGCGCCTTCCATCAGGACGGTGTCGTCGATCTCTCCGGCATCGACATAGATGCTGTGTAACAAGTCCCAGGTTTCCCAGAACGGCGCGAACACTTCATCGCGCTGCGCCGTGGGCGGATCGGGTTCGATCTGAGCGCTGACCGGCTCCGCGCTTTGCGTGCCCAGGATGTAGCCTACAGTAAGACAAACCAGCGCTAAAGCGATTATACCCAACGTTTTACGCATCATTAACTACACTCCGCTCCAAAACATTATCAGTACGTTGATTATAGCTTACTTTGCCCGGCGCACGGTCAAGCTTCTTCACTCTGTCCGGGCAATTTGATTTTCAGCGCGACTTTGTGGCTCTCTTCTGCGAGTTGGCGCACCAGCGAGAGCCACCGGGTCAGCGCCAGCGGCGGCTTGACGGCCAGCAGGTACGGGCTGGCGATCACGATGCGCTTCACCGCCGCGCGGGTGAGCGCCATGCTCAGGCGCTCCGGCAAGAAATAGTCGTCGCCGCGCGCCAGCGCGGGCTTCAGGTCGCTGTTGACCAGCGAGTACACCACCACGTCGCGCCCTTCGTGGCGCATATCCTCCGGGGTGCCGAACAGAATCCCCGCCGGCAGGCGCTCTTTGCGGCTCGCCGCCAGTTCGACCGCGCCGGCCTGGATCATGCGGGCCTGCGCGCGGTAGGGCGTGATGATCCCGATCTTCTCCGGTGGGAACCGGCAGCCCAACGTCAGCACCACGGCGATCCACGCCGCCACGCGCGCCTCGTCTTCCGAGACCATATCACAGCCCTTGTGCGCGGTCTCGACAAAGACCGAACTACGCGCCGGGTCCAGCACCTCCTGGAACTTGGGCCAGGGTGGTTGGACTTGCAGCTCAAGCTGCCGGCCGGCGATCTGCGGCGCGGCGCGCAGCCGGCGCTGGTAGAAGTTTTTGTTAGGGAAGTCGATAAGTTGGTCGTTCATGTGAAAGCTGGTGTTTAGCACGGTGCCCGGCGAGAGGTTGTTGGCGAACTCCAGGACCGACTGCTGCACGACTGGGCTGCGATACTTGCCGCCGTAGATCGTGGGCGGCTTGCCGGCCGGGTCGCCGAAGAAGAGGTAGCGCTTGCCCACCAGCAGCGCACAGACCGCCTCCGGCAGCCCGACTTGCTCCGCATGATCGACCAACACGGTGTCGAATTCCACCGCCGCCAGCGAGTCGTCGAGGCCGGGCGTCTCCGGCAGCACGCCGATAATCAAGCCCCGGTCGGTGGGGTGCAGCGCGCTGGCGGTGAAGTTCTCGTAGATGCGGACTTGCCCGGCGGCGTCTCCGAAGCCTTCGGTCCGGTTGGGGTTGCCGATTTTGCAGAGCGGGTTGTGTCCAGAAAGGTTGTGGATCACGTGCAGCGCGTGGTTAACGGTGAAGTCGTCCGGGCCGGTGATGAGCACGCGCCGCCCTTCGCGCGCCAGGGTGATGGCAAGCTGGGCCAGGGTATAGGTTTTGCCGGTGGTGGGCGCGCCCTGCACCACCCAGTAGTTGCCGGTCGTGATGCCCCGGATCACGGCCTCGCGCTGCTTGGGGTCGAGCCGGAGCCGGGCCACACGCGCTTGCAGTTGGTGATCGCGCGCGAGGTCGAAATCGGCTTTGGCGCCGTCCAGGATGGCGGCGACCTGGCGGGCGACCGGGGTATTGCCGGCGTCGATGGCATCCAGCGCGGCAAGGAGCGGCTGGCGGCGGTCGTGCACATCCTCGTCCAGGGTCCAGCCCGGCCCTTTCTTGAGCTTGCGGAAGCTTTGCAGCGGGCCAGGGCTGATGACCAGGGTGTCATCGCTTTCCTTTTCGAGAGAGCAGTCCACGTAATCCCCGTCGGGGTCGTCGCGGCTGAGGCGCAGCTTGGCGCCCACGGTGAACGAGGACCGGTTTATCTCAGAGAGTTGCAGCGTTGCCGAGTCGCGGCCAAAATCGACGATTGTAAGGCCGCCGATTGCCAGCCCGGTGTTGACCCGCCGGGCGATGGGCTGCTTCCAAAGTTCGCGCCGCTGTTGGGTTTGGGCGCTGAATTCCTTTTGCACGAACTCGTTAAGCAACGCAGCATACTTACTCATTCGCATTACCTCCACATCCTTGTCCGCGTCACGGCGCGGTCCCAGACATATTGTGGTATAAGAGCAACCAGACGGCAAATTTTTAAGAATTGGGCGCGGCGTATGCAAATCATGGCGGAATCGGCGGGGGGGCGTATGTTGACACCGCGCTTGTAATAGCCTATGCTGCACATAAGCAATATAATATGGGGGCATGTCAAATTTAGGGGGAACCCGTCATGAAACGCAGACCAATAATCGGCCTCATATTATGTTTATGTCTCGCGCCCCTTGCGGCGTGCCAGGGCACGCCTACGCCTATCGATATCAACGCAGCAGCTTCGCAGACCGTCGCCTATCTTGCGACCCATGCCACCCATACGCCCACGCCCAGCGATACCTTCACGCCCAGCAATACACCGACCGACACGCCCACCGCTACACCGACCGACACCCCGACGCCCACCGCCACCGGCACGCCGACCCGGACTCCCAGGCCGACCCGCACATCGACCGCCACCACCACGCCGACCGCCACCGCCACGCCGTCGCCGACCGTGACGCCCACGTTTACATCGCTGCCCACGTTCACGCCGGTCCCGACCGCCACCACCAGCGGCCCAACCATCACGAACATACAGGTCCAGCCGCCCGGCTATCTGTTTGCGTCGAACCCGGCCGGCTGCAACCCGCTGGCTCTCTACATCCGGGCCGACGTGACCGATCTGCTGCCGCTGCAATATGTCTCGGTCATCTACCAGCAGGGCGGCCCGGTCCAGAATTTGCCCATGCATCCGGTCGGGGGCAATACCTGGGAGGCGACCATTGGGCCGTTCACGGCTCCCGGCATCGTGATGTTGTACATCGAGGCGACGAATACGAACAACCCGCCCCAGACCAAAGTCTCATCGCAGCAAGCGCTGGACGTTTCGCCGTGTAACGTACCGCTCAGCCCCACGCCCAGCCATACACCCACATCTACCCTGACGCCCACCGCCATGCCGACTGCTACGCCTCTGCCGGTCTGCCCGAATGCGCTTTGCGAAGCCGGCGAGAACGCCTTTATTTGCCCGTCGGACTGCCAGACCTGCGGCGATGGAATTTGTAACGGCGCGGAAGACGGCGTAACCTGCGCGGCGGACTGCCCGGCGACCTGTCCGGGGCCGGGCGGCGATGGCGTATGCGACCCGAACGAGAATTTTACCTGCCCCTCTGAAGCCGGCTGCGGGCCGAACTGCGGCAACGGGATATGCAACGATGGGGAGACGAACGCTACCTGCCCGGCAGACTGCCCGGCGACCTGCGGCAACCTGGTATGCGACGTAGGCGAAGCGCCCGGCACCTGCCCGACCGATTGCAGTCTGTGCGGCGACGGGCTGTGCACCGGCGCCGAGACTCATGCCAGCTGCCCGGCGGATTGTTTGCCCTAAAAGTAGCCGCCGTGTCTGTGTTGACTTGGGTGATCCAAGCCCGGTTGTGTGCAAGGTTCGTGGGTAGTGGTGTGGTTAAGAACTCTCCTTGGATAACCACGGCACCAGCGCTTCGAACACCGGGCTGAAGATCACATAAGGATTCTGACCCTGTTCTAATAATAGCTTCTTTGTCTTGAGCTGGCCGATGGCTTCGACGTGTTCTGTGAACGGCTCGCTCCCGACGGTGATGCGCGTTAGCACCACGCGCTCATCTTCTGACAGCCCGTGCCAGATGCTATAGCATTCTTCCCGCATGGCGTCGGCGGCCACCAGCGTTTCGTGGATGATTTTGCGGAACTGGTCTTCATCGGGAATGTACCAGGTTAGAGGCTCATCCGGCGAAGGAGCAAAAGAGAACCCTAGTTGTTTCTCCAGGGAATTCTGTTTGGCTATCAGTGCGAAGTAGGCTACGCGCAGCAGTCCTGGATGGCAGCCGCTGTTGCGAATCAGCTCGCGCTGAAGTTCCAAGCGCAGTTCGAAGTTGCTGCGTGCCATCAATCCTTGGAGCATCAGCACGGCGTCCTCGTGGCTGTAGACGCCGATGGGGTAGGTGTTGGCTTTCACCAGTTTATAAAACCCGTCGATCTCGCCGAGGCGCTTGCCGGCGAGGGTGTTGATGCTCTTGCGCGTCGAGACCACATAACACAGATGGTATTTGTTGTGATCTCGGAGCGACTTGAGATGCCGGAAGAGCATAGGATCAAGGATGTCGGCGTGGAGCAGCCGGTCGATGTCATCCAGCATAAAGACGATGCACTTAAATTTCCCTTCGCGGAACAGCATACTTACCGCGCGCGAGATCCAGCGATACGCCAGCTTTTCGTCTTGTTCGAGAACTGCTTTGTGATACCTATACAACTCCTGGTACATCACGTTGTTGACCGGGTGTTGGCCGGCACGCTCGGCCCGACTGGATACCTCGCTCATAGCGCTGTCCAGCATTTCTTCATAGAGGCCCCACGCCGTATCTTCAAGCAGCCCGTTCCCATCCACGTACACGATGAGATACTTCTCCCAGGAGTCGTCGCCGAACACGAAGCGCTGCACGCGCTCGGTCAGGAAAGACTGGATCAGCCGGGACTTCCCCGAACTGCCGACCCCGACGAGTGCGCACGACTCCCCTTCAATCCACAGGTTGCCGATATCCCATACATCTTGCTGGCGCTGGATCGGTTTTTCGGTTTGTGCCATAAACGCTTTCTCCTGGCATTAACAATGGTGCATGAGGTCGTTCCTATCGGAGCCGGTCGGGTGGGATTGGCCGCCGCCGCCGCTCATTCTGGAGTACGTCGGGGCGTCCTACCGGCGGCTCTTTTTCGCGCGCTTCTTCCTCTACTATTTCTACCTGGCGCTGGTCTGTGTCTCGTGATGCCGGTTCGCCGGATGAATCGTCTGCCGTAGCCTCGGCTTGCTCGTTCGCCGGCTGCGTCTCGGCGTTCACCGGTCTTGGTCTCAGCCGGTCTACCGGTATCGGGCGCGAGCGCCGCTCGTCACTCACGACGTCCGGGCGCGGCGGCGCGGCGCGTTCGCGCGGCTCTTCGGGCAGCGGCGGCAGGACGCTCGACCCTGGCTCGAACGGGATATCGGGCCGTGTCTCGGTCAGTACTTCTTCTTCCTCTTCCGCTTGCGGCTCCTCTGCCCTGGTCTTAGCGTCTTGCGCCTCGTGGATGCGACGCCCGCCGGGCAGCGCTCGGCCGCTTGGCTCTGGCTCGGACGGAATATCGGTCTCCGTCTCATCGGGCGCTTCGTCATTGCTTCGACGTTCAAACGTTGCGCCGCCGGCCGGCGACGGCGGCGGTGCATGGAACCCGACCGGCTCCGGCTCCGGCTCGCCGGCATCTTGAGCCGGTGTTTGCGCCTGCTGAGGTGGTTGAGACGCCGCCCCCGTCTCTATCGTCGGCGGTCGCTGGACCTCCAAGACGTTGATCGACTCTTGCCCGCCAAGCGCGATGCCTTTTTTAAGGAGCGGCCTATAGATGCGCAGGTAGATGCTCCGCTCCAGGCTGCCCGCCGAGGGATTGGCCTCCAGGACTTCGGCGCTGTACTGGGATACCAGGTCGCGCAGCACGCGCTGAATCTGCGCAAACACAATGTGCTGGCGCTCTTTGTCCGGGCGGGCGATCTCATCGACGATGGCGTCGCGTGGGAGCTTCCTGGGATCGAAGCCATATTCGATGGTCAATGTGACGCTGAGCAGTTGGTGATCTTGAGTGGAAAGATCCATGAAGATCAGTTTGTAAAACTTGGGACTGATATCGATCAGCAGACCCGGTATTTCGCCGCGAAACCGGTTGGGCGCTTCACCCGGCTCCAGCAGCCGGCTGAACATGCCTTCGCGGTAGACGGGCAGCACGTGTCCATCCGGTACTTTACGGTATCTGCCTTGAGGGGGTCGTCGAACGTTCATGCCAATACTCCCGGTACAGAGTCAAGGTTGGTCGCTTGTTTGGGTAGTGTATAGATATTTTAACATCACTTGGGTATCTTGGGATAGCGCGAAGCATACGACTTTCATACGTTGCGCGTGCTAAACACCCTACACCCTTAGTTTTGCTTCGGGAGCTTTTTGCTTAGAGACGATTATAGATATTCTTGGCCTCGGAAGGGTGCGTAACCTCCGTAACCGTTTATAATAGAAGAGTCGGCAAGCAGTAACGCGAAAGAACGAATCGAGCACGGCGAACCCCGGCAGTCGGGGGCAGTATCATGACTCAAGTAACCAGGCTCGTTGCAGATCGCTTTGAAATCTACGAGCGCATCGGGCAGGGCGGTATGGGCGATGTCTACCGGGGCGTAGACCTCCAGACCGGCCGGCCGGTTGCCGTCAAGCACCTTAAGCTTGACGCGCTCGCCGCCCGCCCCGACGCCGGCAGCTTGGTCGCGCGCTTCAGGCGCGAAGGCGAAGCCCTGCGGCGCTTGAATCATCCCAATATCGTCAAGATGCTGGACGCCATCGAGATCGACGGGCAGCACTATATCGTCATGGAATATGTCGGCGGCGGCTCGCTGCACGACCTCATCCGCGCCCGACACCCCCTGGCGCTCGACCGGGTGCTGGGCATCGCGCTCGAACTGGCCGACGCACTCACCCGCGCGCACCACCTGGGCGTCATTCACCGTGACCTCAAGCCCGCCAATGTGCTGATGGATCCCGACACCGGTGCGCCGCGCCTGACCGATTTCGGCGTGGCGCACGTCGCCGGCTACACCCACGTCACCCAGACCGGCTCGGTCATCGGCACCGATTATTACCTCAGTCCCGAAGCCTGCTACGGCCAGGAACTCGACGCGCACGCCGATATCTGGTCGTTCGGCGTCATGATCTACGAGATGCTCACCGGGCGCCCGCCGTTTCACTACACCCAGCCCGCCGCGATTATCACCGCCATCCTCACCGAACCCGTCCCCGACCCGGCCCAATTCCGCACCGATATCCCGCCGGCCCTGGCGAGTCTGTTGGGGCGTATGCTGGAGAAAAACCGCGAGGACCGCATCCGCAGCGTGCGGCAGGTGGGCGCGGCGCTGGAGGCGGTCATCCGGGGTATCGACCCCGCCGAGTCGCCCGGCGTGCGCGCGCTGGTCGATGTGCTGGGCGGCGAGTCGCGCTTCCCGACGCCGCTCACGCCCTCCGGGCCGGCCGGCGCGCCGGCCCGCCGCCACAACCTGCCCGCACAGTCTACGCCCTTCATCGGGCGGCGCACCGAACTGCGCGAGATCGCCGAACGGCTCGACGATCCCGCCTGCCGCCTGCTGACGCTGATCGGGCCGGGCGGCGGCGGCAAGACCCGGCTCGCCATCCAGACCGCCGCCGAAAAGCTCGACGAGTTCCCACACGGCGCGTACTTCGTGTCGTTAGCGTCGCTCACCTGCACTGACTACCTGGTCACGACGGTCGCCGAGGCGCTGCGCTTCACCTTCGAGGGGCAAGATGAGCCGCTGGCCGAGTTGGTGAATTACCTGCGTGGAAAGCGCCTGCTGCTCATCATGGATAACTTCGAGCACCTATTGGACGGCAGCGCGCTCCTCGGCGAGATTCTTAGCGCTGCGCCCGGCGTCAAGGCCATCGCCACCTCGCGCGAGCGCCTGAATATCCAGGGCGAATGGCTCTACACGGTCGGCGGGATGCGCTACCCCAGGGACGGCGCCGCCGGGGATATCGAGGAGTACACCGCCGTCAGGCTGTTTGTGGCGAGCGCCCGCCGCGTCCGGCCTAACTTCACGCCTACCGGCGCGGACAAGCCGCACATTGTGCGCATCTGCCGGCTGGTGGACGGGCTGCCGCTGGGCCTGGAATTGGCCGCCTCGTGGCTCCAGATGCTCTCGTGCGCCGAAATCGCCGACGAGATCGAGAGCGGCCTGGATTTCTTGTCCGCCGCCACGCGCGATATCCCGGAGCGGCACCGCAGCCTGCGCGCGGTCTTCGACTATTCGTGGGGGCTGCTTTCCCCGCACGAGCAGGCCGTGATGCGGCAGCTTTCGGTCTTTCGCGGCGGCTTCGAGCGCGACGCTGCCGCCGGGGTCACCCAGGCGACGCTGCCGGCGCTGCTGCGGCTGGTGGGAAAGTCGCTGCTGCACCGGATGCCGTCCGGGCGCTATGAGATGCACGGGCTGCTGCGCCAGTACGCCGCCGAGAAACTCAACGCGCAGCCGGACGAACAGGATCATACCCTGGACAGGCACAGCGCCTACTATGCCGAATACACCCACCAACACGACGACTCGCGCCGCCAGCGCGAGTTTCGCCGGGCCATCGAAGCCGAGATCGAGAACCTCCGCGCAGCGTGGGAGTGGGCGGTTGTGCGGGTGCGCTGGGAGGATATCGACCGGCTGAAGAACGCGATGAGCTTTCTCTACGGCATCCTCTCGCTGCCGAAGGAGGGCAGCGAAGTGTTGGGCAAGGCCATTGTCCAGCTTGAACCGTTCGCCGGCCAATCGCCCGACGCGGTCCGAATCTTCGCCGCGCTGCTGAATTATTATTTCTGGGGCTGCTTCAATTTGGGGCGCATCGATGAGGCGGCGCAGGCGATCCAGGACAGCCTCGCCCTGGCGCGCAGCGTGGAAGATGAGGGCGGCGTCGCGTGGGGGCTGGTCGGCCTGGCGAACGTAGAGCGGCACTGGGGCGAGTTCGACGCGGCACAAGACTATCTTGACGAAGCGCTTGCCGCCGCCCGCGCGCACGGCGATAAGAACCTGCTCGCCAACGTGCTCAACCACTTTGGCGACTTCCTGTGGCTGGTCGGCCGGCACGAGCAGGGTAAGCAGATGCTTGAGGAGAGCCTGGCGCTCTCGCAGCAGACCGGCAATAAGCTGACGATGGCGCGCACTTACAACGGCCTGGGCGTGATCGCGCTGTGGATGAAGGATTACGAAGAAGCGCTGCGGCTCTACGCCCGGAGCCAGGAGACGCGCGAAGCGGTCGGGCTGTCCAGCGCGGCCGGCTCGTGCAATAACAACATCGGCCTGGTTCTATATTCGATGGGCAAGTACGAGGAGGCCGCGCGGGTCTTGCAGGACAGCCTGGATTTCTACACCGAACAGGGCAACCGCTGGGGCGCGATTTACCCGCTCACCAACCTGGGCCACACCCGTAACGCCATGGGGCAGTACGGCGAAGCCAAGCGCTACTACTACGAAGCGCTGACCCGCCTGGTCGAAATTAACAACATCCCGATTATCCTGGAGGTGATCGCCGGCATCGCCAGGGCGGACGCCGGCCAGGGCAGCTTTGAGCGGGCGGCGGAGCGGGTCGCCTTTGCCCAGTATCACCCCGCCGCCACGCAGGAGGTGCGCGTGTTGAGCGGACCGCTTCTGGCCGAACTGGAGGCCGCGCTCGCGCCGGGAACATTCGAGGCTGCCGTAGCGCGTGGTAGAGCGCATCTGCTCGGCGCGCTGGTACAAACCATCTTGCAAACCCCGCCCTATCTATAGCGGTTGCGTCTGCGGCGTTTCGTGTTCATAATGTAAAAGTGCAAGGGGGATAAGACACACCGCATTAGTCGAACCAAACCAAGAGGGAAGGTAATTGTGCGAAAGATAGCCACCCTTACGATGATCTTGCTTGTCGGCCTTTTGGCCGCCGGCTGCAATAACCCGACCCCGACCCCCACCGAGGAGCCGCCCACGGCGACCCTCGTCGCACCGTCCGAAACGCCCGTGCCGACTTCGACGCCCATCACGCCCACCATCACGCCCACGCCGACGATCACCGACACGCCCAGCGATACACCGACGATCACCGACACGCCCACGCCCACGCTCACCCCGACGCCGCAGACGCTCGGCAGCGTCGCCGGCAGCACGGGCGTCAATGTGCGCGCCGAACCGGACACCGACTCCGAAAGGGTGACCGTGCTGGAGCCGGGCGCGACCGTGCTGGTGCTCGGCGCCAACGAGGATGAAACCTGGCTCGAAATCCGGCTCGCCGACGGCGCGACCGGCTGGGTGTGGAGCCGGCTGCTCAACGTCTTCGAGGGGACGCCCGTGCCGCCCACCGATACGCCGGCCCCGACTTTTACCTTGTCTGCGTCGGTGACGCCCACGCCCTCGACGACGCCCACGCGCCAGGTCATCACCGACGCCGGCGTCACGCTCCCGCCCACCACGCGCCCGCCCGCGCAGGATGGCAGCGACGCCACCGGGCCGGAAGTGTATATCCTGGCGAACTGCGACGAGTTCGGGCAGGGCCGCCGGACCGTGGCGCAGGGCAGTGTCATTTACATCTACTGGGGCTGGGTCGCTGACACGCGAGAACTCCTTGAGGAGCACGCCGCCCACGTCAACTATGACATCACGCTCAACGACCGGCCGGTCGGCAACTGGCGCCAGGCGCCCGTGCGAGACATGATCGAGAACGGCAGCCCGGCGCGCTACTGGTATGTCTACCAGGGCGATTTGCCGGTCGGCACCTACCGGGTCGGTTACCGGGCCACCTGGGATACCCGGATCAGCGACGGCGAACTGAACTACGGCCCCGGCACCGACCGCGAGGTGCTGGAGTTTGGCTGTACCTTCGTCGTGCGGTGAGCCTGCCTTGCCCGGCTACCGCCAGCGATGAACGCGACGCCCACCCGCCCGTCCTTCACTCTGCCCGACTGGATGCAGCCCCAGCAGCGCGCCATTGATTGGGGCCTGCTGGTGATGCTGATTCTCGCGCTGCTGTCGGCGTGGCCTTTCCTGGTGCGGCCCGGCCTGCCCCGCGAAACCGACGCCGAACTGCACGTCTTCCGCACCGCCGAACTGATTTACTGCATCGAGCATGGCGTGATCTATCCGCGCTGGGCGCCTAACTTCTGGTATGGCTACGGCTACCCGTTCTTCAATTATTACGGCTCGGCCACCTATTACCTGGCGGCGGGGTTCGGCCTGCTCACCGGGAGCGGCGCGGTCGGCGGTGTGCGCTTCGTCTTTGTCCTGGGACAGGTGCTCGCCGGGGTGGGTACGTATGCGTTCGTGCGCCGGCGCTGGAATGCGTGCGCCGGCGTCGTCGCCGGGACCGTGTACGTCTACAGCCCTTACGTCGCGCTCATCGACCCGCACATGCGCGGCGATCTGGCCGAGGCTTTCGCACTGGGGCTGCTGCCCGTGGTGTTTTGGGCCTTCGACCGGGTGCTGCGTCGGGGACACAAATACGACTCGATCATCGCGGCGGGCGCGCTGGCGGCGCTGATCTTCACCCATAATCTGATGGCGGTGATTATCTTCGCGCTGCTGGTGGGCTGGCTGCTGTGGGCGTGGCTGCTCACGCGCCGCCGCGCGAGCTACGGCCCGCAGCGCTGGGGCCAGACCTGGATCACGCTTGGGCTGGGCGTGCTGCTGGCGGGCTTTTTCTGGGCGCCGGTGCTGTTGGAGAGCGGCGCGGTGCAGCTCAACCGCCTCACCGGGCCGGGCCACTTCGATTACCAGAATCACTTTGTCGGCCTGGGCGAACTGCTCGCGCCTTCCCCGCCGCTCGACCTGGCCGCCGCGAACCCGGCTTTCCTTTTTAACTTGGGCTTGGTCACGTGGGTGTTGGCGCTGCTGGGATGCGCCGTCTTGGTGGTGCAGGCGTGGCGCGGCGCGCCGCCGCTGCCGGGCAGCGCCGCGACGCTCGATACCTGGCAGCGCCGGCTCAGCACCGGGCGCATGACCGCACTGGCGTTTGCGCCGGGCGGCCTGCGCGATATCCTGTACTTCGCCGCTGTGGGGGCGGCGCTTATCTTCTTGATGACGCCGGCTTCGGCTTTTATCTGGCAGGCTGTGCCGTACATGCCGGTTTTGCAGTTCCCGTGGCGTCTGCTGGGCGCGGCGTCGTTTTGTCTGGCGGTGTTGGCCGGCGCATCGACGCGCTGGCTGCGCTATCTGCCGCGCCCGGCCCGGTCCGCCGCGCTGGGCGCGCTGGTCGGCGCGGTGATGTTCGGCGCGCTCACCGTGCTGCACCCGCCGGAATGGGATGCCGACTTCGGCCCCACCGACCCCGCCGCTTACATCCAGTTCGAGCTTTCGGGTGTGGCGGTGGGCACCACCGCCGGCGGCGAATTCCTGCCCCGCGCGGCATCCAAACCGCCCGGTCCAGAGCGCAGCCTGATCGAGTCGTATACCCGGCCCGGCCCTATCGACAAGGTGGACCGCGCCGCGCTCCCGCCACAAGCCGTCGTGGACGTGGTGCATCACGGCCCGACCGAAGATGTGTTCTCGGTGCGCACTGCTGTCCCGTTTCTGCTGCGGATTTACACTTTCGCTTTCGACGGCTGGAAGGTGGAGGTTAACGATATCCCGGTCGAATACCAGGTCGATAGCTCGACAGGGTTTATCATGGTGCCGCTGCGCGAAGGCTCTGCCCAGAAGGTGCGCGTTTACCTGGACCTGACGCCGGCGCACGTGTTAGGCCGGGGGTTGAGTCTGGCGGCGGTCGCCGGGCTGACCGGTCTGTATGTCATCGTCGTGCGCCGCCCCTGCTTACCTACTGCGCCCCGGCACCTGCTGCCGGAGCGGATGGCGCTGGCGGTCGTGGTGATGGGGCTTTTGTTCGCCGGCGCGCGGGCGCTCTCCGGAGAGCGGCCCGGCCCGTTTTACCTGCGCTCCACGCCCGGCGCGCCGCCCCTGCCGGCGATGTATGCGTTTTCCCAACCGTTCGAGAACGGGATCGAACTGCTGGCTTACGACTTGCCGCGTATCCGGGTCCGCGCCGGTGAAACGCTGCCGGTTACCCTGTACTGGCGCGCCGCGCGTCCCCTCGACGTTAACTACCAGTCGTTCGTACACCTCGCGCCGCTGGGGTCAGACGCGCCCGCCGCGCAGCAGGATAAGCTCAACCCCGGCGATTACCCGACCACGCGCTGGACGCCGGCGCGCTACATCCGGGATGTTTACGAGATCGACTTGCCGGGCGACCTGGCGCCGGGGCGGTATTTGCTGTTGTTCGGCCTCTATGACATGAACACCGATACCGACGCGCGCGTCATGACCGCCGGCCCGTCGCCCGACGATAAGGGGGTGCTGCCGGTGTTCGTCGAAGTGCTGCCGTGAAGATGGCTCACCACGGAATGCACGGAGCGCACAGAGAGGAAAGACAAGAAAAAACTCCGTGGACTCCGTGTGGGTAGCGCTACAGAATACCGTGGTGTTGGTTTCTTGCACGAATTTGCACCCATGTATAGGGTTAATCGATAGGCTCGCCGCCATATG